>JAAYFV010000177.1 GCA_012728075.1 Tissierellia bacterium | reverse complement strand
CCTTCTCCATATTGATTACCTATTGATACTAGTCTTTCTGCTTCTTCTACCAATTCATATACAGTCATAGGCTCGTGAAATCTTTTACTATTTCTCAAAGCTTTTCTTAAAGGTTTCCTATAATACTCCATATACTTAATAGCTATATCGCTACCTACTTTAGGCAAAAATCCCTTAGATAAATACTTATATTTATAGGTTGCATTATAACAGCTGTACATTAAAAAGTCAGTTAAATCCGATACTACTGCCTCTGCTCCTTCTTTTTCCAATATGTCTACAACATTATTATTAGCCATAGGATGGTATTTTACCAATATTTCCCCTACTATACCTACTCGTGGTTTTACCAATTGTTCATCTATCTCTAGTTCATCAAAATCCTTTACCATTTGGTATATATTATCTTCATATTCCTTTTTATCTCCTACTCTAACGCTTTGAGAGCATTTTTCTAACCAGTGTTCTGCCAATAGATTTGCAGAGCCTTTTATTTTCTCATAGGGTCGTACTCGGTACAACAACCTCATAATAAGGTCTCCATACATTATTGCCATAATACCTTTTCTAGCCATATCCATAGAATAGGTAAAACCAGGATTGGTCTCTATCCCTTGAGCGGATACAGCTATAACTGGGACATTTCCAAAACCTGCATCCTTTAAAGCCTTTCTAATAAATCCAATATAGTTAGAAGCTCTACATACTCCTCCTGTTTGACTCATCAACAAAGATACATTGTTTAAATCATATTTACCTGACTTTAAAGCAGCTATATATTGTCCTACAGTTATTATTGAAGGATAACAAGCATCGTTATTTACATATTTTAAGCCTTCATTTATAGCTTTAGGATCGTATGCAGGTAAAAACTCCAAATGATATCCACAGGTATTTAAAGCTGCTTCCAACAATTTAAAATGTATTGGTGCCATTTGAGGTACCAAAATAGTATGTTTTTCCCTCATCTCTTTTGTAAATATTACTCTTTCATCTGGCTCATATACCTTCTCCAGCTTAAATCCTCTCTTTTCCCTTTCCTTTAAAGCTGCATTTAAAGATCTTATCCTAATCTTTGCTGCACCTAGATTATTCACTTCATCTATTTTTAATACGGTGTATATTTTTTCATAAGCATGGAGTATTTCTTCTACCTGATCGGTGGTTACCGCATCTAGGCCACATCCAAAGGAATTTAGTTGTATAAGCTCCAAATTCTCCTGAGTAGCTACAAAAGAAGCTGCTCTATATAATCTAGAGTGATATACCCATTGATCTAAAACCCTTAAAGGTCTATCAGGTTTAGATAAATGAGCCACTGAATCTTCAGTTAATACTGCCATACCTAAAGACGTAATAAGTCCAGGTATACCGTGATTTATCTCTGGATCTATATGGTAAGGCCTTCCTGCCAATACTATTCCTCTAATTCCTTCTTTTTCAATATACTTTAATGTTTCTTCTCCCTTTCTTTCCATGTCTTTCTTATAGGCCATCAATTCATTCCAAGCCTTATCTACAGCTTTTTTTACTTCTCTCTTAGGTATTGATAAAGGTTTTAGCTCATCTCCAAGTCTCTTCTTCAATCCTTCTTTATCGTCAAAAGTCAAGAAAGGATTTAAAAATAGTATATCCTCATCTTTTAATTCCTCTACATTATGCTTTATTACTTCTGAATAGCCTATTACTACAGGACAATTTACATGGTTGTCTGTTTCTTCATCTTCTCTACGTTCATAGAATATTGCAGGATAAAATATAAATTTAATACCCTTTTCTAGCAAATCCATTATATGTCCATGGGAAATTTTAGCTGGATAACAAGCAGTTTCACTAGGTATAGAGCTTATGCCCTTTTCATAAGTTTCTCTATTGGAATGACCAGATAGTACTACCCTAAATCCTAGTTCTGTAAAGAAAGTATGCCAGAATGGATAATTTTCATATATATTAAGAACCCTAGGTATTCCTACAGTTCCCCTTATAGCTTCTTCTTCTGATAATGATTTATAGTCAAATACCCTATTGTATTTATACTCATATAAGTTGGGAATATCCTTAGTGGATTTTTCTACTCCTGCTCCCTTTTCACATCTATTTCCCGTTATATATTTTTCCCCATCAGAAAATATATTTATGGTCAATAAGCAGTTGTTTCCACACCTACCACAGTTTACCCTCTTGGTTTTATAACTAAAACTATCTAATTCATCTTTTAATAGTATATTGGATTCTTCCCCTTCTTCATATCTCTCCTTAGCAATTAAAGCTGCCCCTAATGCTCCCATTAATCCAGGAATATCTGGTCTTACTGCTTTTCTTCCTGAAACTAATTCAAAGGATCTTAAAATTGCATCACCATAGAAGGTACCTCCTTGAACAACTATATTTTCACCCATCTCTTCTGGATCTCTTATTTTTATTACCTTTTGGATAGCATTCCTAATAACGGAATAGGAAAGACCTGCAGCTATATCTCCAATACTTGCCCCTTCTTTTTGAGCTTGTTTTACTTTAGAATTCATAAATACAGTACATCGAGAACCTAGATCCACAGGATTTTTTGCTAAAAGCCCTTCATTTAAAAAATCCTCCACTGACATATTTAAAGAATGGGCAAAAGTCTCTAAGAAAGAACCACATCCAGAAGAACAAGCTTCATTTAATAATATGCTATCAATTACTCCATCATGGATTTTCATACATTTCATATCTTGACCACCAATATCCAGTATAAAATCCACCTTTGGCTGGAAAAATTGTGCTGCTTTATAATGGGCTATAGTCTCTACTTCTCCTTCATCTATATTTAAGGCAGCTTGGATAAACTCCTCTCCATATCCAGTAACAGCTGAATAGGTAATTCTCTCTCCTTCTGGAAGTTTCCCGTATATATCCTTTAGTATCTCTACAGTCAAATCTAAAGGCTTACCCTTATTATTCCCATAATAAGAGTAAAGTATATTGTTTTCATCGTCAATTAGTACTGCCTTCGTGGTAGTAGAACCAGCATCAATTCCTAGATAACATCTTCCCCTATGTTCTCCTATATCCTTGTAGGACATTTTATGGGTTTCATGTTCTTCTCTAAAACGTTTTAACTCATCTTCATCTTTAAATAAAGGTCTTATCTTGCGAATTTCCGACTCTATAGGCCCTGTAGAATCTATAGCTCTATTCTTTAATTCTTCAAAACTTATCGTCTTTTCCTCTACTGAAGAAACCGCTGCCCCTATAGCTACAAATAGTTGGGAATTATCAGGAAATATTATTTCATCATCTTTTAGTCCCAAGGTCTCTACATATCTTTTTCTAAGCTCTGGCAAAAAGTGAAGTGGTCCTCCTAAAAATGCCACCTTCCCCTTTATAGGTCTACCACAAGCTAAATTGGATATGGTTTGGTTTACCACTGATTGAAATACCGATGCAGCTATATCCTCTTTAGACACTCCTTGATTTATCAAAGCTTGAACATCAGTTTTAGCAAATACTCCACAGCGAGAAGCTATAGAATATATGGCCTTATGATTTGCAGCTAATTCATTCAACCCTTCTGCATCAGTTTCTATTAAAGAAGCCATTTGATCTATAAATGCTCCAGTTCCTCCAGCACATATACTGTTCATCCTCTGTTCTACATTGCCCTCGAAATAGATGATCTTTGCATCCTCCCCACCTAATTCGATAACTACATCTGTTTCTGGAATAAATTCTCTAATCCCAGTAGTAGATGCAACTACTTCCTGTATAAAGGGAATATCTAACCATTTGTGAACGGAAAGCCCACCTGAACCTGTAACCATTATGGTTACACTCTCATTTTTAAATCTCTTATATGCGTCTAATATTACATCCTTTACACTATTTCTAACATCGGAATAGTGCCTCTTATAGGTGCTATATATTATTTCATATGATGAATTTAGTGCCACTAACTTAACAGTAGTGGACCCTACGTCTAAACCTAAATGTATTTTAGCCATACTATTGCAGCTAAGCTGCTTCTACCCCCTTATATTATTTATATATAATTAGTAAACTCCTTTACATAATTCAATAGATTAAGTGAATTATAGCATAATTAATATTAAATTACAAATATTAGAAACAACCTAATATATATTGATATTGCTATATTGTATTGTTTATTATATATATATATTCTATCATATGTGTATTTGAAAATCTTACATTTCACTATATAAACCTTTGATTATAAATATCGTATTATTTATTAATTTTAGCACTATTTTAGTACTTGTACTATGAAAAGTAAGGATTGCACAAAATAAAATTATAGTGTATAATGTTTATCACAAGGGCGATTAACTCAATGGTAGAGTGTCATCTTGACGTGGTGAAAGTTACAGGTTCGAGTCCTGTATCGCCCACCAAAATATAAAAGGAAAGCCAATATTGGCTTTCCTTTTATATTTTAGAAACAAAATACTACACATCTTCTAGGGATACATATTATTTGCCCTATTTGTAGTCTATTAGGATCTATACCTGGATTAGCTTTTATTATTTCCTGTAGGGGTATATTAAATTTTTGCCCAATTGAGAATAGTGTATCTCCTGCCTTTACAACATAATAAACACCCTCAGGACATGGGGGCAAATATGGTACTGGTTGGGGTATACATATCACTTGCCCTATTTGTAATCTGTTAGGATCTATACCTGGATTAGCATTTATTATCTCCTGTAGGGGTATATTAAATCTTTGACTTAAATTATATAGGGTATCCCCTGACTTTATGGTGTAATAAAAACCATTAGGACATGGAGGAAGTGGTGCAGTTACCTTAGGTATACATATCACCTGACCTATTTGCAAATTATTTGGATCTATTCCTGGATTAGCATTTATTATCTCCTGTAAGGGTATATTAAACCTTTGACTTAGATTATATAGGGTATCCCCTGACTTTATGGTATAATAAAAACCATTAGGACATGGAGGAAGTGGTGCAGTTACCTTAGGTATACATATCACCTGACCTATTTGTAAATTATTTGGATCTATTCCTGGATTTATTGCCATAATTCCTTCTACAGTTGTGTTAAACCTACGAGCTAATTGAAATAAAGTATCCCCTGACTTAATTGTATATGCAAAACTTCCAGTAGGGCAAGTCCGTTCTATTTCATAATTATCCTTCATATTTATCACCTTTCCTTTATAATATTCTGCACTATATATTATGCAGAATAAGGATTAAGTGTTAAGGATATTTAAAAACTTGGCACACAAATTATTTTGGTCAAACAAAAGCCTTGCGCACCCATGGAAGTAAACCAAGGTAGGTACCTGTCCCTGTTTGTATTTTAATATTTTTAATTAAAGGAATTAGCAGAAAGATTTAGTATGCAAAGGCTCTTTTTGTTTAGGGGTTTAAAAAAATGATAAACCTAAAATACCAATCATTAAAATTAAAAATACCCATAACATTTCAATAGAAAGATGTAAACGAATACCTGTACTTAGTAACAGAATAATAGTAAATGGGACCATAGTCAATATATTTTGCAAAGCAGCAACTAAAAATCTTACAAACATAATGCTCTGAACTGAAGTACCTGTTAAGCATAATTGTTCAAATGTACCTGTTAGCATTTCTGAATACAAACTATTACTAATAAAAGATAATGTAAGAGAGAAGAAAAACCAACTTACATACCCAACTATTAGCTTTGTAATTTCCATTTCAATTACGATAGGATCCACTGCCTTCATATTCCTTGTATATAGAAATATAATCATAAAAAGAATATAATTAAATAATAAATCTGTTAAAGAGCCAAACCAATAACGCTTAATTCATATATAGGTCTTTTTTATTTGTTCAATTAATAAATTCATTGTTTCACTACTCCTTTATCTTTTTTCACCAGATCCATATATAAATCTTTCAATTCATATTTACTCTTATACATATCTAGAATTGGGATTGAATTGTTCTGAAATCTGTTAATAATGGATTTAGCTTCATAAGGCGATTGAATCTTAAATCTTATCTTAATGGAGTAATTGTATGGATTTTAATCTCTATTTCTTTTGGCTCTAATTACAAATTGTTCTTCTACCAGTATTCTATAGCTCCATATAAATTAGCTTTTCACAAAAATGCTACTTTCCTAGTAATCTGCTCTGTAAAATATACATATTGTTTCTAAGCTTTTTTTAATTCTCTCCATCTTTAATAACCTCTTGAACACATTTATCTTTATTAAAATCTTCATAATAAGTAGCATCTACTTGGATATGGGGGATAGTTTTTGTTTCCATATTTATTGTACCATCTTTATTTAATCCTAACTCTCTACTATATCTAATTGCAAATTTACTATTTGGTAAGAAAACAATAGGGATAGATTCAAATACTTTTCCTCCTCCAGTAGGCTCCCCAACTAATGTAGCAAAACCAGTATCTTTTGCAAAGGCAGCAAAGTTTTCAGCTGCTCCATAAACATTCCTATCTACTAATAGATATATCTTGCCTCTAAAATCTATCTTGTCGTCTAAATTATGGTCAATATCTGCTGGTTCTATTTGAATAGAATAGGTTTTATAATAATTAAAATCCCTTTTTACCTCCTCAGGGAATTGTGCTAATACTTTTTCATCTAGCTGTTTAATAGTAGTTAATCCTTCCACTCTATATGGATCATGCTTGTATCTATGACCACTTTTAAAAAACGAGTAATATTCAACACTTAAAGGTTTATCTGCTAATAATTTTACCATATCTATCCAATAATCGTTTTCACCCCCATCATTACCTCTTATATCAATGATCAGTTTTGGGTAATCCTCAACTTCTTTTAAAAATTCTTTTATTTTATTATAATCTTCCTTAGCAGTATCAAAACTAGCCATTTTTTTAATCCTCATATATGCTAACTCATCTTCTATCAATACATTAGTTTCTAAAACAGGCTCTTTATACAGTTTAACATCATTTATATTACCATCAAATTGGTATCTGTACATAACATAAGGACTAGAAAAAGTATCATGCCAAAAAAAGTCTCTAAAATTGCCAGTTTCAGCAAGAGATAAATAATAGGATTTGTAAAATCTCCTAAAATCTTCGCCGTCTAAAATACTCACATGATTATCGTTTAAATCCCCAAGTATCCTCTCCATGGCTACAAGAAACTCTGCATCACTTTTTGTATTCCTAATTAGCCTTTTATACTTTCTTTTGTTTCCTAGCCAATCTATGCCATATAGCCTCTCATTTACCTTAAAAAAAGGATAATTCTCTTCCAAAACATCATACAGGTATTCAAAATCCTGCATTTTTTCCTTAGTTAATAGCTTGGCTTCAACTATTCCATAATAGGATTCATCTTTTGCCACTACCTGAAATTCATCTCTATTGTTATATACTCTTTCTAACATAAACAGCAATAATACTATCAATACAATTGCAGCAATAAATCTTCTTTCTTGTTTACGAGTCATTTCTTTTAACATTTGAATACCTCCTTTGCTTATTTTTATTATAACCTTTATAATCACCTATTGCATTAATTTTTTATTTAAGTTTTGTAAATCCTTTAACAAGCCAAATATGAACCTTTATCATAGAACCTAAACTTTTAATTTCTTTGACCTAAATCAAAAATAAAAAAATCTAGGTTAAATACCTAGATTTTTAATCCAATAATTTTTCAAATTCCTCTTTAGGAATTGGTTTGCTAAAATAATAGCCTTGGGCTTTATCACATTCTATTTCCTTTAGTATATCAAGTTGTTCCTTAGTTTCTACACCTTCAGCTGTTACCAATATATTAAATTGTTTTGCCAATAATGTTATGGTTCTTGAAATAGCTCTATTTTTTTCATTAGTTTCTATATCCCATATAAAAGCTCTATCTATCTTAATTTCATTAATACTCATTTCCCTTAAATATTTTAAACTAGAGTATCCTGTACCAAAATCATCCATAATTACAAATACTCCTAAGTCCTTTAATTTATTTAATACATTTATAGTATATTCAATATCAGATATGGCAGTAGTTTCTGTTATCTCTAAACCAAGATATTCAGGTTCTAGTCCTGTTTCTTCCAATATATTAGATACTGTATCTAAAAAATTATAATACTGAAATTGTCTAGCTGATATATTAACAGAAACCCTTCTAGGCTTATAGCCCTTTTGGATCCACTTCTTGTTTTGTATACAAGCTTCTCTTAATACCCATTCCCCAATGGGAACTATTAAACCTGCGTCCTCTGCTAATGGAATAAATTTATCTGGAAATATCAATCCCCTTTTAGGATTGTTCCAGCGAATTAATGCCTCCATATCAACTATTTCTTCACTTTTAATATCTACTTTAGGTTGATAATATAATACAAATTCTTCATTATTTACTGCTTCTCTCAATTCATTTAATATTGTTAAATTTTCATATTCTTTTACTCCAATTGTTTCATTATATATAAAATAGCTATTACCCCCCATATCCTTAGCTCTATATAATGCAGCTTCTGCATTTTTTATTAAAGATAAACTAGTAGTCCCTGCCTCTGGATATACTGCTATACCTATACTTGTAGTTAAATATAGTTTATGTCCATTAGTCAGAATAGGACGTTTAAAATTCTCTATTATCTCATTTACTATATGAATAATTTCCTCCTCATCAAATATTTCCTTTATAAGGATAAGATATTCATCCCCCCCACTTCTAGCTACTAAATTTTCCATATCCATAAGTTTTACCAATCTAAATCCTATTAATTTCAATACTTCATTTCCTATATCATGGCCTAATGTATCGTTTATATACTTAAACCGATCTAAATCTATATATAATACAGCTAATTTCTCATTTTCTTTTAAATTATTTAAACTCTCATTCAATTCTTCTACAAAATATAATCTATTAGGTAGGGATGTGTTAGAATCAAAATAAGCTAATTTATATATTTCTTCTTGATGGGATTTTAAACTTTCATTTGCTAATTCTAATTCTTTGGTTCTTTTAGATACTTCAACCTTTAATCTTTGGTTCCAATAAAATAATCCTAATAATACTATAACTATTATAGAAACTACTATTAATATTTGTTTTATATAAGCCCATAACATAAACCCTCCAAAGGACATTTCATCACCAAACCATTTTTTATATATCTTGTCATAAGTGCCATCTTCTTTTATTTTTTCTAATCCAGTATTTAACAGTTCATGTATTTCCTTGTTCTCCTTATGGGTTACAGGTCCATAGGCTGTTTGTCCAATAGGATGTCCTACAATTTTTACCTCATCTGATTTTTTCATATTGTTTAGATTATATATAGCTGTTAACTTATTACCAATAAAAGCATCTGCTTCCCCTTCTAATAAAGCTTGAAGCCCTTCGATTTGACTATATCTAGGTACCATGATCCCATAAGGGATATCTCTAATTCTATCTTCATTAATATCTCCTATTTGGTAAGCTATCCTAGCTCCTTTTAAATCCTCTATTCCCTTTATATAGTCTACATCTTTCTTTATAAAAATAGCACTAGAATTGACTATAGTGGACTGAGTAAATAGATACTTTTCTTCTCTACTGGGAATTTTTGACATCCCTTGTATAGCATCTATTTGCTGTCTTTCAAGAGCAAGAATTGCATCAGACCATCTCATAGGTAACAGTTGTATTTCTACACCTATAGCCTCTTCTATGGCTTCCATTATATCCACATTAAATCCTCTATAATTACCTTTATCATCGACAAATTCATAAGGTGGAAAATTACTATCACCAGCAACTTTTATCTTGATTTTATTTCCATCAACTGGTAGTTCATATGCTTTAGCATTTTTATAATTGTAGAATAACAAAATACAAATAATAGTAAGTATAACACTGGCTATCTTTTGTTTTTTACACATTTTTATCCATCCCTAATATGATTTATTATAAACCATTGACTTATTATCTTTATACCCATTTGTTTAAACATATTAAATAATATTGTCATTTATCATAATAAAAGGAGCTTATTCCTATAATAAACAAGCTCCTTTTAATTTATATATTCTTTTTGTATTCATGTATTTCCGATTCCGATGCATATATAAAATGTCCTGGTTTTATCTCAACTAATTTAGGCTCTTCCACATCGTAATTGTGAATACTTGGGTCATAATATATACGTTTTCTATATCTTTCATAATTTGGATCAGGAAGAGGTATAGCAGATAGCAAAGATTTAGTATAAGGATGAATAGGATTTTTATATAATTCATCTGCATCAGCTAGCTCCAAAATCTTCCCTCTGTACATTACCCCAATTGTATCAGAAAAATATTTTACAACAGATAAATCATGGGCTATAAACAATACTGTTAATCCTAATTGTTCTTTTAGTTTATTCAACAGATTTAATACCTGAGCCTGTATGGATACGTCTAAAGCTGAAATCGGTTCGTCGGCAATTACTAAATCTGGATTGGTAATCAATGCCCTGGCAATTCCAATACGCTGTCTTTGTCCCCCAGAGAACTCGTGGGGATAGCGGGTAGCATGTTCAGGGGTTAGACCAACGGTTTCCAACATATTGTATATAAGCTCCATCATATGCTCTTCGCTATCACAAAGTTTATTAATTTTCAAGCCTTCCCCTATAATTTCCTTTACAGTCATCCTAGGGTTTAAGGAGGCAATAGGGTCTTGAAATATCATCTGAATATCTCTAGTTACTTCCCTCTTTTCTTCCTTAGTAAGTTTTCCAGAAATCAATTTCCCGTTGAAATATACTTCTCCATCAGTAGGTTCGTATAGTCTTATTATGGTTCGACCTGTAGTGGTCTTACCACAACCAGATTCCCCTACCAATCCAAAGGTTTCCCCTTTATATATATTAAAACTAATATCATCTACAGCTTTTACTACTACTTTGTTTTTTCCATAACCACTGGTAAAAT
>JAAYFV010000176.1 GCA_012728075.1 Tissierellia bacterium | reverse complement strand
TAAAAACCTTCAAGATGCTGTTAAAAAATATAAAGGTTATGTAGAAAATTCTAGTTTAGATTATGGTCAATACCGAAATAATAAAAGATATAAAGACGCTTACTATGTAATTAGGATTCCAAAGGATTTGGAATAATTATTGGTATAATAATCTATTTTGTAATTAAATTTAGGAAAAGAAAAATTCCCCCAAAAGAATAGATCAAAATCATATGTATAATTATTTTTAATTTATTATTTGAAT
Organism: Tissierellia bacterium; assembly: GCA_012728075.1. Taxonomy (GTDB): domain Bacteria; phylum Bacillota; class Clostridia; order Tissierellales; family Tepidimicrobiaceae; genus Keratinibaculum. The sequence continues at coordinate 1,517 of JAAYFV010000176.1, read as the reverse complement.
TTAGGGTAAAAGTATATTAACTATATTGTTGAGATTGTTTTAATATTCTGATAGAATTAAAAATATTAACATAGTTAGAGAGTCTAAATATATCTTTATATTTGACACTAGATTAATAAATAAGGGGGTAATTTCATGAAATTTAATATTGGTAAAGGTGGAGAAGTTAAGATAATACCTGTGTTTAAAGGAACTGAAACTATAGAAGAGACAAAAGAAGAGGCAAAAAAAGTATATGATTTTCTTAGGGAAAAGGAATTGTTTAAGGGGGAGATTGGAGAAACATACTCCCATATATCCTATGGAGAAGAAAAGTTTTTACTATTGGGACTAGGAGAGGAAGATAAGCTAAATGGCAATTCATTAAGAAAAGCCTTTTTTAGTGCTGGTAAAGAATTGATGAAATTAAAAGTAGAACAGGTAGAACTAGCTGTACCAGAATTTAAAAACATCTACTATGATAATGCTATAAGCTCTATAGTGGAAGGTTTTTTACAATCGGAATACAGCTTTGAAAAATATTTGAGTGCAAAGAAAACTATTCCTAGCATAGAATTTATTTATTTAGATGTAATAAAAGGGAAAGAGGAAGATACTAATAGAATAATTGAAGAAGTGGAAAGTTTAATAGAAGGGGTATTCTTAGCTAGGGATTTGGTAAATGAGCCAGCTATGTATATGACCCCTAAAACTTTGGCGAATAATGCAAAAGAAGAATTAGAAAAATTAGGAGTTAAAGTTAATATATATGGTAGGGAAAAAATAGAAGAATTAGGTATGAAAGCTTTCTTAGCAGTTGCCAAAGGTTCTGAAAAGGAACCCCAATTGATAGTTATGGAATACGAAGGGGATCCTGATTCTAAAGAAAAAATAGGATTGGTAGGAAAAGGCCTAACCTACGACTCTGGTGGATACTGTATTAAATCTCCTCAAGGTATGTTAGATATGCATTCGGATATGGCTGGCTCTGCTTCCGTAATTGGAGCTATGAAAGCCATCGCCAGTTTAAAACTTAATAAAAATGTAGTAGGAGTAGTAGCTGCTTGTGAAAATATGATATCTGGCGGTGCATACAAGACTGGAGATATAATAGGCTCTATGTCTGGAAAGACCATAGAGGTGGTAAATACTGATGCAGAAGGGAGATTAACCCTTGCTGATGCTTTATGGTATGCTGTTAAGGAAGCTAAAGTTGATAAAGTAATTGACATAGCTACCTTAACTGGGGCTTGTGTGGTAGCTTTAGGAAATGTGAATTCTGGAGCTATTACCAATGATGAAAAATTAATGGAACAAGTTATAAAAGCTAGTGAGATTTCAGGAGAACCAATTTGGGAGCTTCCCCATAATGATGAATATAGAGAAATGATAAAAGGAAAATTTGCTGATCTAAAAAATAGTGGTGGAAGGGGAGCTGGTACTATAACAGCTGGTCTATTCTTGGAAGAATTTGTAGACAATACTCCTTGGGTTCATCTAGATATTGCGGGAACTGCATATCTTTCCGATGGCCAAGG
>JAAYFV010000175.1 GCA_012728075.1 Tissierellia bacterium | reverse complement strand
GAATAAATATATTTAATAGCCATTCAAAATAGTTGAATAGAGTATAAATTTTTGCTAATTTGAGTTTTTAAAAAATTTGAAATACTGAACCAGATTAATATTAAATTTATAATTATACAAATTTATGGATGCTTGAAGATCCAATTTAATATAAGAGATGTGTCAAATATTTTTAAAGAGCTATTTAATGGTTATTGAATAGACTCATCGTTTTTGACTAACATTAGACATCTTAGTGCTAAGGTGCCAGATGAGTTAGCAAAATATAGTATACAGGAGGAGATTAAATGAAAACATCAAAGAAACTATTACTATTATTATTAGTTGTAGTAATGACTATGTCAGTATTGGCGACAGGATGCGGCAAAGGTAAAGATGTTAAGGATGAAAACAAAAGTTCAAATGTAGCAGAAGAATCTCAAGAATCAACTGGACCAAAAGTTCTAAGACTTGCAGGAATGCCTGCGAAAACTTTTAACCCTCATACATCTGATTCAGCAGAGGATAATGAACTAATAAGCTATATCTATGGTGCCCTATTGGATATAATCTATAATCCAGAAACTGAAAAGGTAGAATTTATTCCATATCATGGAGAAGCGTTACCAGAAACTGAAGACAACAAAGTATGGACATTTACAATAAGAGATGATTTGAAATGGACAGATGGCACACCTATTACAGCAGAAGATTATGAATATTCTTATAAGATGTTATTGGATAATAAATTAGCCAATCGTAATGCCTTCGTATTATGGGACAATATACCAGTAGTAAATGCTGAAAAATATTTCAAAGGTGAAGTAGAATGGGAAGATGTTGGAATTAAGGCATTAGATGAAAAGACATTGGAAATCACATTAGATACAGCCATGCCTGAGATAGATGTTTATAGTACTTTTGCAGGTGGTGGAGCTACATCACCAGTTCATAAAGAATTATATGAAGCTGGTATGAACGAAGATAGAACAGAAACTACTTATGCAACTACTTTAGAAAGTGTTCCATCCTGTGGGACCTATAAACTTACAGAATGGGTTAGGGACCAACACAGGGTATTTGAAAAGAACGAAGATGCTATATTAGGGGACATCTATAAACCAGATAGAATCGAAAGTAGAGTTATAACAGAGTCTGCAACAAGACTACAATTATTTGAAAATGGTGAATTAGATACAGCAGTAGTAAGCGGAAATGAATACGACAAATACTCTGAAGACCCAAGAGTAGTATTCCAAGAAAGAAATACTATATGGGGATTCTTTATAAATAGTACATCTGAAGACAATCCAATACTTCAGAATAATGATTTAAGAAAAGCTTTATTCTATGGTATTGATAGAGATAAAATATCTAAAGGCGTATTTAAGGTATATGAGTCAACACCATATTATATATCTTCCGTTCCTATGGTGGATTATGAAAATGGCATAAAATATTGTGATACAGATGAAGCTAAAGCAGTAAGACCAGAAGGTTCAGGATTTGATCCAGATTTAGCTAAAGAATATTTTGAAAAAGCTTATGAAGCTAATGGAAATAAGAAGATAGAGATAGAGATAATATACTTTGAAGCTCAAGAGACTATGAAAAGAATGACCGAAGTTGCAGAAGAAGAATATGAAAACCTATTTGGAAAAGATAAGCTGGATATAAAACTTAGAGCTATGCCACCACAAGCGGCATATGATGCTTATAGGGATGGAGATTTTGATATGGGTATAGGAGCGTATACTCAAAGTGCCTTTAACCCATGGAGCAGTATGTTTGTATGGACTACTGATTTTCCAAACAAGAGTCATAGATTTGCCAGTGAAGAGTTTGACGAATTATATAATAGAACTACTCAAGGGGATTTATTGCTAGATCCAGAAGGAAGGATAAAAGCATTAGCAGAAATGGAAAGTATGTTAATAGATTATGTACCCCAAGTGCCTATTTTCCAAAACAACAATGCACAAGTATTTGCAGATAGAATCAAATTAGTAACTACTGAATATATGCCAGCAGTTGGATTTGCAATATTACAAGCAGATATTGTAGATTAATCTATTTTTATAAGCATAAAAAGTCACAATCAAGTGCTAATATTAGCACTTGATTGTGCCCTATATATATGGAAAGTTTTATTTTATTTGAGAGGAGTAGGCCTATGCTTAGATATATAGTACAAAGATTGATTGCAATGGCTATAACGCTATTTATAATAATAAGCATATCTTTCTTCATAATACATTCTATGCCTGGAAGTATAGTAGATGATCCTATGTTACCAGAAGATGTAAAATTAGCCATTGAAGATAAATATCATTTAAATGACCCTTTACCAGTACAATATGGATATTTTTTAAAGGATTTTTTATCCTTTAATTTTGGGACATCTATAAAGGTTCAACCTAGAGTATCGGTATTTGATATTATAAAGGCAAAATTACCTATAACTTTACAGGTGAATATTTTTTCCCTCATATTAACAGTTCCTGTTGGAATAATACTTGGAATAGTAGCTGCACTAAAGAAGAATAGGGCAGCAGATCATATAATATCTATTATGGTTATTTTATTTATATCTGTTCCATCCTTTGTATTTGCAGCACTATTACAGTATTTTGTTGCTTTTAAATGGGGATTAGCTCCTATACTATTATCTACTGATGCGACTTTAACTTGGACTAAGTTTAAGTCTATGATATTGCCTGTATTGGCATTATCTTTTGGTGGAATTGCTACTATAACTAGGTATATGAGAGCAGAACTATGTGAAGCGTTAAATTCTGAGTATATGCTTTTAGCTAAAACCAAGGGGTTATCCCAAGTTCAAGCTACAGTTAGACATGCTATACGAAATTCATTTATACCTTTAGCTAATATTATAATTCCAATGTTTTTCTCTATATTGGGAGGGTCTATGGTTATTGAAAATATATTTGGTATTCCTGGTTTAGGGCAGTTATCTGTAAGCTCTATAAATGCACTAGATCATCCTCTTACTATTGCTACGTTGTTCTTTTATTCATTGATAAGTTTATTGAGTATACTAGTAGTTGATTTATCCTATGGCATTATTGACCCTCGAATTCGTATAGGAGGTAGAAAATAATGAGTGACATTAATGATGTTAAGAATATAAAAATAGATAAAGAGGATTTTGAATTTGTACAATTAAATGAAGATATAAAAGATGAAAAATTTCAGGGAGAAGCAATTGGATTTTTTAAAGATGCTATGCTTCGCTTTAAAAAGAATAAGGCTTCTATAGTTGCTGGATGGATAATATTGATAATAATAATAATGGCTATAATTGGTCCAAGTATGAATGGATACACTTATAGAGAACAGCATATTGATTGGGCATTATTGCCACCAAGGATACCAGGTTTAGAAAAACTAGGTATATTTGATGGAACCAAAGTTATGGATGTAAAGAAAGACAATCTAGATGAAAAGTATGCAGGTTGTGTAGTTAAAATATTAGATGAATATGACATAGAATATATGGGAAGTAAGACTTCTATGGTGAAGGCTAAAATAGATATTTATAAATTAAAAGATGCGGAAGATGTATATTTTTGGCTTGGTACCGATTCTATAGGAAGGGATTTGTGGACTAGACTTTGGAGAGGGTCAAGAATTTCATTATTTATAGGAATTATGTCGGTGTTGATCAATATGTTTATAGGAGTAGTATACGGAGCTGTATCAGGTTATTATGGTGGATGGGTAGATATGGTGATGCAAAGGATAATAGAAATAATAGGGGGAATTCCAAGCCTTGTTCTTATAATACTATTTGTAATGTATTTAGGAGCAGGTATAGTTCCCTTTATATTAGCTATGATACTTACAGGTTGGATTGGTATGAGCCGTATGATAAGAGCTCAGTTTTATAAGTATAAAGGCCAAGAATATGTGCTAGCTTCAAGAACTATGGGAGCTAAGGATAGAACCTTAATATTTAGACATATTCTACCTAATGCTATTGGGCCAATTATTACTCAAGCTACTCTAGCAGTGCCAGGAGCTATATTTACTGAATCCTTCTTATCATATTTAGGCTTAGGAATAGAAGCACCTGAACCATCTATTGGAGTATTATTGGCAGAAGGGCAAAAAGTATTGTTGGACCATCCTCATTTAACGTTATTTCCAGCTATAATTATATCCCTGTTGATGTTATCCTTTAATTTGTTTGGTAATGGTTTAAGGGATGCCTTTGACCCAACACTAAGAGGACAGGAATAGAAGGAGGTTGTTGTTGTGAAGAATAGAGAAAAAGTATTACAAGTTAAAAATCTATATATAACTTTCAACACCTTTTCTGGTAAGGTCCATGGGGTTAGAGGTGTTAACTTTGATCTACACAAGGGAGAAACATTGGCTATAGTTGGGGAGTCAGGTTCAGGAAAATCTGTTACCAATAAAGCTATAATGGGGATATTATCTAAAAATGCAAATATTGAAGATGGGCAAATACTATATAAAGATAAAGATTTAACTAAATTTAGTGACAAGCAATTTACAAAGATAAGGGGTTCTGAAATATCCATGATATTTCAAGATCCAATGTCTTCATTAGACCCAGTAATGAAAATTGGCAAACAAATTATGGAAGCTATGCTAGTAAAAGAAAACATTAGCAAGGCAGAGGCAAAGGAGAAAGCTTTGAATTTAATGGCTGCTGTAGGAATTCCAGAGCCAGAAAAGAGATTTAATCAATATCCATTTCAATTTTCTGGAGGGATGAGACAGAGAATAGTTATAGCTATAGCTCTTGCTTGTGATCCGGATATATTGATATGTGACGAGCCTACTACTGCCTTAGATGTAACTATCCAAGCCCAGATATTGGATTTAATAAAGGAAATACAAGAGGAGCGCCAAATTTCAGTAATATTTATTACACACGATTTAGGAGTAGTGGCTAATGTAGCAGATCGAGTAGCGGTAATGTATGCGGGGAAAATAGTTGAGACAGGTACGGTAGATGAAATATTTTATAATCCTCAACATCCTTACACCTGGAGCTTATTGGCATCTATGCCGGATCTAGATACAGATGCATCAGATGAATTACTGGTAATACCTGGTACACCACCAAATATGCTTTATCCACCAAAAGGAGATGCTTTTGCTCCTAGAAATAGATATGCTATGAAAATAGATTTTAAAAAAGAGCCACCAATGTTTAAAGTAAGCGATACTCACTATGCAGCCACATGGCTTCTTCACCCAGATGCACCTAAGGTAGAGAAACCTGAAGCTTTGACAAGGCGTATTGAGAAACAAAAGGAAAGGCAGGTGGCAGATAATGAGTAAACAACCAGTATTAGAAGTCAAAAATTTAAAGCAGTATTTTACCAGTGGTTATGGAAAAAACAAAGTAGTAGTAAAAGCTGTAGATGATATTAGTTTTAATATATATAAAGGGGAAACCTTTGGATTGGTAGGGGAATCTGGTTGTGGTAAGACCACTACAGG
>JAAYFV010000174.1 GCA_012728075.1 Tissierellia bacterium | reverse complement strand
GTATAAGCTCCTTATCCAAGCCTAAGCCCCTATTAGGATATTGAGGAGCATGAAGGTGTAAATCTATAAAACCTGGTATTATCATTTTCCCTGTAAAGTCTTTTATAGGATATTCTTTATATTTATCTTTTAATTTTTTATATATTCCCACAACTCTTCCATCTTCTGCAACTATATAGGAGTTCTCATAAGTTTCAAACTTATCCTTAGTAGGTGTAAACACTATATCTCCTTTTAATACTATTTTGTTCACAATTATCACCCCTTAAATTTTAGCTTGTTTAAATATATTATATCTATTAAAGGATATATAATTATATATAAAATATATACAAATCAAAAACCCCATTTTGCTAACCACATAGCAAAATGGGGTAGATAAAAAAGATAAGCCTTTTTATTCTTCTATTTCCCTTCCAGGAAGAACTAAATTTAATATAATTGCAGCAATAGTTCCAGTAGTCATTCCTGATTGGAATATAGTTTGAATTGTTGGATTAAATCCACTTAATATTTCTGGTCTATACACTACAGCTAAGCCTAGACCCATGGATACTGCAACCAACAAACTATTTCTTCTGTTTAAATCTACTTCTTGCAATAGTTTAAATCCTCCAACAGCAATCATACCAAACATCATAATTCCAGCTCCACCTAATACAGGATTTGGCATTATAGCTACTAATGCTCCTAATTTAGGAAATACACCTGATAACATAAGTATTATTGAAGCCAAAATTACAACAAACCTACTAGCTACGCCAGTAAGAGGTATAATTCCAACATTTTGACTGAAGGAAGTATTAGGACCAGCATTGAATATACCAGCTATAAGACTTCCAACACCATCAGCCAATATACCTCCTGATAACTCTTCCCCAGTTATATCATGTTCACTAGCTGTAGCAACAGATATTAAATCACCTACTGTCTCAACCGTCGTAACCAAATAAGGTGGAATAAAAGCTAATATAGCTGACCAATGGAACTCTATTCCATACTTAAAGGGCTTTGGAAATGCAAGCCATGCCGCATCCTTCACTGGGGTAACATCTAATAGCCCCATAGGTATGGAGATTAAATATCCACATATAATACCTATAAGTATAGCTCCAGAACTAGCAAAGCCTTTTCCTCTTTGATTCAATAATATTATTATTGCCATAACGATAAAAGCCAATAATAAAAATTTAGGACTACCGTATTCTGGATTTCCAACTCCTCCCGCAACCCAGTCCACAGATACAGGCAACATTGTAAGTCCTATTAAAGAAACTACAATACCAGTAACCACAGGTGGGAAAAACTTTCTTAATGGTTTAATAAAATAACTTAAAATAATCTCCAAAAACGATCCTGCTAAAGTAGCACCAAAATATCCTGGCAATCCAAAAGCACTAGCCACAGCAATACCAGGCCCTACAAATGTAAAATCTGTACCCATAACACAAGGTAATCTAGAACCTATTTTACCAATACCATAAACTTGAATAAAAGTAGCTATACCTGCTACAAACAATGTAGCGCTTACCATAAAAGCCATATCCTCTACTGATAAACCAATAGCCTGTCCCACTACAAGAGGTACTGCCACAATACCACTAAAAGCTGCCATAATGTGTTGAATTGCCAAGGGTATTGCCAACCTCAAAGGTGGCTTGTCATTAATACCATAAGTTAGTTCTGAATTTTGCACTTCATTTAGTTTTTCATTTGACATATACATCCCTCCTAAAAGTTGATGTAGCATATTTCTACAACATTCTACAAATACCTTTGGTATTTTCATATAATTTTTTTAGAATAATTTGTATTTTATTGTAACTATTTAACTAATATTTACAGTGAAAAACCCTCTTTCTTTTAAT
>JAAYFV010000173.1 GCA_012728075.1 Tissierellia bacterium | reverse complement strand
ATTAGATAGCTTAATAAGAGAGGAAGCATTAATTAAATCTACCCATAAGATATTGAAATATGACGGTAGGCCCTTTAGTGGAGATGAATTATATGTTAGATTAAAGGAGGTTTTATAGTTGAAATATGAATATGAACTTTACGAACCATCCTGGTGTCCTGGGTGTGGAAATTATATGATAAGAACAGCTCTTAAGCAGGCTTTGGAAGAATTAGAGTTAGAACCCCATGAAGTGGTTATTGCTTCAGGTATAGGTCAGGCAGCTAAGATGCCTCATTATATTAAGGTTAATGGTTTCAATGGTTTACATGGAAGAGCCTTACCTCCAGCTATAGGAATAAAATTAGCTAACAAGAATTTAAAGGTCATAGTGGAATCAGGAGATGGTGATACCTATGGTGAAGGAGGTAATCATTTTATCCACACTATAAGAAGAAATATAGATATTGCTCATTTTGTCCATGACAATCAGATATATGGATTAACTAAAGGACAAGCATCACCTACAACAGCAATGGGTCAAAAGACAACATTACAATTTGATGGTGTAAAGATGGAACCAGTTCAGCCACTAGCATTAGCTCTTACTATGGGGGCAGGTTTTGTAGCTAGGGGATTTTCAGGGGATATTCCACATCTAGTGGAAATAATGAAAGAGGCAATTAACTATAAAGGTTATGCTTTAGTGGATATATTTCAACCTTGTGTAGTATGGAATAAAGTAAATACCTTTGCTTGGTATAAAGAAAGGGTATATCATTTACCAGAGGATTATGATTATACCAATAGGGAAGAGGCTTTCAAAAAAGCTATGGAATTTGGTGATAAAATACCTATTGGAATATTATATAAGGTAGAAAAGGAAACTTACGAGGATAAATTTGATTTTATAAAAAATGGTCCTCCTTTAGTGGATAGAGAATTAGACCCAATGGATGCAGAGAAACTCCTTGAAGAATTTATATAAAAGGATAGCCTAGGCTATCCTTTTATATTAGGTGAGTTTTTTGGTACAATGATATTGATGTTACTTGGTGATGGAGTAATTGCAAATATGGTTTTAAAGGATTCTAAAGGAAACAACTTAGGATTGATTTTGTTATTATGACAGCTTAAGGATTAGCATTTAGGATAGCTGTATAGTCACTGGATAGGTTAGTGGCATTTATCTAAAGCTTGTATTAACTATAGGATTTGCCGCAATTGGGAACATATTATGCATTTTAGTATCAGTATATCTAAATAGTTGGTGGGGCATTAGGTGATTTTGTATATCAATCATTTATACATCTCTGGGTACAATACAGGATAAAAACTAAAAATAGAGGAGGAAGAATCATTGGCTAAAAAATACATAATGGCATTAGATCAAGGTACAACCAGCTCTAGGGCTATAATATTTAATCATGAAGGGGAGATAGTTCAAGTTGCTCAAAAGGAGTTTACTCAATATTATCCAAAGCCTGGTTGGGTAGAACACGACCCTATGGAAATATGGGGTACCCAATCAGGAGTTTTAAGAGAAGTATTAGAAACAGCAGGAATTAGGCCCCAGGAAATTGCAGCTATAGGGATTACCAATCAAAGGGAAACTACTGTAGTATGGGATAAGAATACAGGCAGACCAATTTATAATGCTATAGTTTGGCAGTGTAGAAGGACTGCAAATATATGTGATGAATTGAAAGCAAAAGGTTTAGAAGATTATATAAGAGAAAATACAGGATTGGTAATAGATGCGTATTTTTCAGGGACTAAAATCAAATGGATATTAGACAATATAGAAGGAGCTAGGGAAAAAGCTGAAAAAGGGGATTTATTATTTGGCAATATTGATACTTGGCTTATTTGGAATTTGACAAGGGGCAGGGTTCATGTCACAGATTATAGTAATGCATCAAGGACTATGATATACAATATTAAAGAATTGAAATGGGATGAAAAATTATTAGAAGAATTAGACATACCAGCTGCTATGCTTCCAGAAGTTCGACTTTCTAGTGAAGTATATGGGGTTACAGATTCTAAAACCCTTGGAGGTGCAGAAATACCTATTGCAGGCATTGCAGGAGATCAGCAGGCAGCTTTATTTGGTCAAGCATGTTTTCAACCAGGAATGGCTAAAAATACCTATGGTACTGGATGTTTTATGTTAATGAATACTGGAGAGGAAGCAGTAACATCTAAAAATGGCCTTTTAACCACTATAGCGTGGGGTGTAGATGGAAAAGTAGAATATGCTCTAGAAGGGAGTATATTTGTTGCTGGAGCGGTAATCCAATGGTTAAGGGATGAATTACATTTAATCACCCATGCAAAGGATAGTGAATATTTTGCTTCTCAAGAAGAGGACAACAATGGTGTGTATTTGGTACCTGCTTTTGTTGGTTTAGGTGCTCCTTATTGGGATATGTACGCTAGGGGAACCATAGTAGGTTTAACAAGAGGAGCAAATAGCAATCATATAATAAGAGCTGCATTAGAATCCATTGCATATCAGACTAGAGATGTATTAGAAGCCATGCAAGAGGATTCAGGAATCGATTTACAGGAATTAAGAGTAGATGGAGGAGCGGTGGCAAATAATTTCCTAATGCAGTTTCAATCGGATATTCTAGGAGTGCCTGTGCATAGACCAGAAGTAATAGAGACTACCGCATTAGGGGCAGCTTATTTAGCGGGATTAGCCGTTGATTTTTGGCATGATAAGGATGAAATAGATAAAAGGTGGAGTGTAGATAGAATATTTGAATCCCAAATGGAAGAAACAGAAAAGGAGGAATTGTACAAAGGTTGGAAAAAAGCCGTTGAAAGATCTCGTAGCTGGATAGAAGAATAAAAAAGCACCTTAAACTATCTTCTTTATGTATTTTTATATATTAAATCACACATAAAATGCAGATTATCAAGGATAGATTGGATATGTGAAAAAATACTGATTCGTATAGGAGGAGATCAATGAAGATTATTGATACAGTAGAATTATTAGAAAAAACTATTGATGAAAATGAAATGGTATTACTCTACTTTGGTACTAATAGTTGTGGGGTATGTGTGGATGTGAAGTCAAAAGTTGAAGATATGTTAAAAAAGTATCCTAAGATAAAGGCCTACCAAGTAGATGTAGACGATTCCATAAAAATAGCTACAAACTATAGCATATTTACAATTCCTGCTATACTACTATTTATCCGAGGTAAAGAAACTATAAGAGAGGCAAGACATATTAGTATATTAGATTTAGACAAAAAAATTGCCAGATACTATACATTGTTATTTGATTAATATGTTATTTTTATTGGAATAGGGGTATATAAATCATGATAATAAAGTATTGGATAGGGCTAAATTTACTTTAGATAATATGTAAAAAAATATTATTCAATCTTTTATGAGAAAATGTCCATAAATTACAAAAAAGTTATTTACTATTATGAACTTTTGTGCTATATTGGAATATAATAACTTGTAAAATAATAATAATAATAAAAGCTATGATTTGGTAGAGTAGAGTATATAAAGTATTATAGAGAGGACTCTAGAGGTGGAAGGAGTCTATACTGAATATACTTGAAGTGCACCAATAAGCTTTTAGTCGAAAGGCATAGTAGACTTAAACGGCAGTTCCCGTTATAGAACTAGAGTATGATAGTACTCGAATTGAGATAGGACTATCCCTAAGCAGAGTGGAACCGCGAAATCAACCTTTCGCCTCTGTATATTTATATATACTTGAGGTGAAAGGTTTTTTATATATCATGAGGACTATATTATAAACGGAGGTAATATATATGAAGTTTAATAGTATTTATGAAACTATTGGGAAAACACCTTTGATTAGATTGTATAATGAAGATAAAAATAATAAGGCAGAAATATTAGCAAAATTGGAATCTTTCAATCCAGCTGGAAGCGTAAAGGATAGGCCTGCATTATATATGATTGAAGATGCAGAGAAAAAGGGTATACTAAAAAAAGGTGGAACAATAGTAGAACCAACTAGTGGCTATACAGGTATTGCTCTTGCTATGATTGGTGCAGCAAAAGGCTATAAAGTAATTATAGTAATGCCCGATACTATGAGTATTGAAAGAAGAAAACTTATGGAAGGCTATGGGGCTGAAGTTATATTAACAGAGGGAAAATATGGTATGGCTGGTTCAGTAGAATTGGCAAATAAACTAGCTAAAGAAAATGGTTATTTTATGCTAGATCAATTTGGTAATATAAACAATGTGAAAGCCCATTATGAAACTACAGGGGTAGAAATAATAGAAGATACAAAGGGCAAGGTAGATGCATTTGTAGCAGGAGTAGGAACTGGTGGAACTATAACTGGAGTAGGTAGAAGATTAAAGGAGATGAATCCAGATATTTTGATAATAGCAGTAGAACCTAAGAAATCTCCCTTGTTATCTGGGGGTAAAGCTGGTCCCCATGGGTTACAAGGCATAGGAGCAAACTTTATTCCAAGTATTTTAGATAGGGATATAATAGACGAGATAATTCAAGTGGAGGAAGAAGAGGCTTATTTACAAGTTAGGAAACTAGGTAAAAATGATGGAATACTTTGTGGCATATCTTCTGGTGCCAATTTATTTGCAGCAAATAAAGTAGCAGAAAAACTTGGCAAAGGAAAAACTGTTGTTACTCTACTTCCTGATACAGGGGAAAGATATCTATCTACAGAGTTATTTAATGGAGAGTGATGATATGATTAGATTTATAATAGATGAAGCTAAGAACATATTAAAAAAGGATCCAGCAGCAAAATCTCTCTTTGAGGCAATGTTTTGCTATCCTAGCGTAAAGGCTTTAGTATACCATAGATGGGCACATAAACACTATAAGAAAAAAAGATATACTTTAGCTAGGATTATATCTCAAAGGGCTCGACACAAAACTGGTATAGAAATACATCCAGGAGCTAAAATAGGGAAAAATTTATTCATTGACCACGGTATGGGAGTAGTAATAGGAGAGACAGCTGAAATTGGGGACAATGTAACCATATACCATGGGGTAACCCTAGGGGGAATTGGAGGAGAGCCTAATAAAAAGCGACATCCAACAGTGGAAGATGATGTGATGATAGGAGCAGGAGCTAAGGTGTTAGGGCCTATAACCATAGGAAAAGGTGCTAAAATAGGAGCCAATGCAGTGGTATTAGAAGATGTACCTCCCTATACTACCGTAGTAGGTGTACCAGGTAAAGTGGTAAAATCCAATAGAGATGATCATCTTATGTATGTAATATAGGTATTAGATGTTTACTTTTAAGATAAAATGTGTATAATGTAAAATAACAGGTAAATATTAAACTATGATCAAGAGTAGTAGATATAATACAGGTCTTAAGCGAATCAGGGATGGTGGGAGCCTGTGACACTATTATATCCAATGGACTTGAGAGTTAATATCTGAAATAATAGTAGGATATTAGGGTTAATTCCCCTTAAAGATTAAAGTGGGCTATAGGCCAATTAGAGTGGTACCACGGAAGTAACCCTTTCGTCTCTTTTATGGAGATGAGAGGGATTATTTTTTATAGGAGGCATAAATATGGAAAGAAAAGTAGTATTTAGTGGAGTTCAACCTTCAGGAGGGCTTACTATTGGAAATTATATAGGGGCTATAAAGAACTGGATAGAATTACAAGATAAATATGATTGCTATTATTCTATAGTAGATTTACATGCAATCACTGTACCTCAAATACCAAAGAACTTAAGGAAGAATACTTTAGAAGTATTGGCTATATATCTAGCCTGTGGATTAGATCCAGAAAAATGTACCATATTCATCCAATCTCATGTTTCAGCTCATGCTGAACTGACCTGGATACTCAATACCATATCTTATATGGGACAATTAAGTAGGATGACTCAATTTAAGGAAAAGTCTCAAAGATCGGAAGAAAATTTAAATGCAGGATTATTTACCTATCCAGTATTGATGGCAGCAGATATATTATTATATCAGACAGACCTTGTTCCCGTAGGGGAGGATCAAAAGCAGCATTTGGAATTAGCTAGAGACTTAGCAGAAAGATTTAATAACCGATATAGCCCAACTTTTCAAGTGCCAGAACCTTTGATAAAAGAAGAAGGAGCAAAAATAATGAGCCTTCAAGACCCAGAACGCAAAATGTCCAAATCCGATGAAAATGAAAATGGATATGTATTGATATTAGATGAGCCAGATGCTATAAGAAGAAAAATAAAAAGAGCAGTAACTGATTCTATAGGAGAGATAAGGTATAATGACGAACAATTAGGTATTAAGAATTTGATAAATATTTATAGTGCATTTTCAGGAGATTCAATAGAAGAAATAGAGAATAGGTATGAAGGCGTTGGGTATGGTAAATTTAAAGAGGATTTAGCAGATGTAGTTATAGAAGGTTTAACACCAATTCAAAAAAAATATAATGAATTGATAAATGATAAAGACTATTTAGAAAAAGTATACAAAAAAGGAGCAGAAAAAGCTAGTTATATAGCAAACAAAACTTTAAGAAAGGTATATAGAAAAGTAGGATTTATTCAAAAATAAGAAAATATCAAGCTTTGGCACTAGCTTACTAACATATTCTAAATAAAACAAACCGGCTTACCATAAGGAAGCCGGTTTAATATTTTTTATACTAGTACAATCTTCTACCATAGGAGAAATGATTACTATAATATCCAGAGCTTAAATCCGATATCATAACCCCTCCCCCTGCGGAACTAGAGTGTATAAATTTACCATTCCCAATATATATTCCTGCATGGCTTGGCCCAGATTTATATGTATTGCTAAATATGACCAAATCTCCAATTTGTAAATCTCCCTTGCTTACCTGCTGCCCAACGGTGGCTTGTTCTGCTGATGAACGAGGTATATCTATACCATGTTGCTTATATACATGATAGGTAAAACCTGAACAATCAAAAGCAGTAGAACTTGAACTGCCATAGGAATAGGAAGTTCCCATATATTTTTTAGCTGTAGATACAATTTCTTCTCCTAAAGAGAGGTTACTCGAACTACCCCTATTAGCTGAAGCAGTTTTCTTTCTACGTTTATTACCAGATAGAGCATCATTTATAGCACTAATAGTCTCTTGACCTGCTATACCATCTACCTTAATTCCGTAAATTTTTTGAAAATCCATGAGGGCTTGTCTAGTTTCTGAACCAAAATATGTAGTACATTGGTCTATGTCTAAAAAGCCTAAGAATTTAAGACTCTTTTGTAATGCCTTTACATCTTCTCCATTTATACCTTCTTTTAATAGTCTATTATATTTTAAAGGTTCTACTTCCATGAGTTTTTTCAAGGCTTCAAAGGTATCTGGTCCAAATACCCCATCTGCTTTTAAACCTTGAGATTTTTGAAGTTCAATTATAGCATTAGCAGTTTGATCACCATAATATGTAGTGGATTCATCTATTTCAAGATAGTTTAAATGCTTCAGGTGCTCTTGTAATATCCTTATATCATTGTGTTCCATTCCCTTTTTTAATATTTGTTCTCCTAGTTGAGCTTGACCAATTATAGGAGTAGCAAACAATATTCCTGATAATGTAAAGACAATAGCTTTTTTCTTTAAAGATTTCTTACTTTGCATTAAAAAACAACCCCTTTATTTTAGTCTTTTGCTTATATATGAGTATACAATAAAACGATAAAAAAATAAAGAGGAAATTGTAACTAATTTGTAACTTTTTTTATTTATTTAGGAAAGACCTTGGTAAACCATCAATTGTTGTTATTTTATTGGGGGAAAGATTTGAATTTAGTCAAATAGAGCAGTAAACCCTACTGCCCTATTATATCATATTACTTTTTTATTTTTTCCATAGCTTTTTTCGCAAATTCTGTAGTTACTATTTTATTATAATCTGCTCTTTTGTCCAATTCACCTGCCATTTCCATTATATCCATCATGTGATTTAAACCTTCTTCAGTTATTATTAAATCTGGCTTCCAACTATCCTGTTCTCTATATCGATCTATTAATGCTATTAATATCTCATCATCTGTATCTGGAAATTGAGGTTTAACAGCTTTTGCAATTTCTTCCGTAGAGTGATTCTGTACCCAGAGCATTCCCTTGTATATAGCATTGGTAAAGCTTTGAACCATATTAGGATCCTTCTCTAATATACTCTTGGTAGTGGAATAACATGTATAGGGTATATACCCTGCTTCCTTTCCTATAGAGGCTACTACATAACCTTTACCTTCCTTTTCTAAAGTTGCAGCAACTGGTTCAAAAAGTGCTACATAATCCCCTTCGCCACCAACGAAAGCTCCAGCCATTACATCAAATTGAATATCGGTCCTTACGTTTACATCTATACCTGGGATTAATCCATGTTTTTTAAGTACATATTCTAATGTCATTTCAGGCATTCCACCTTTTCTTCCACCAATAATTTCTCTACCTTTAAGTTTATTAAAGGTGAAATCTGGATCAGGTTCCCTGGCTACTAGGAAAGAGCCATCCTTTTGAGTAAGCTGAGCAAAGTTTATGGCGTAATCATCTTTACCTTGATTGTATACATATACAGAAGCTTCTGGTCCCATAAATGCTATATCTGCTTCTCCACTTAATAAGGCAGTCATGCATTTGTCTGCTCCTTTGCCATTAATGAGTTCAATTTCTAGACCTTCTTCTTCAAAAAAACCTTGTGTAATAGCAATGTATTGGGGAGTGTAAAATAAAGAATGGGTAACCTCAATAAGTCTAACCTTTTTAAGTTGATTTTTTTTACAGCCAACTAAACTGGTACTAATTAATAAAACTACTGTTAATGTTAATAAAATTATCTTAATTATTTTTTTCATTGCATCCCTCCTGTATTATCTTAAAACGAGGTAATCTTTAATATTTATATTATTCAAATAAAATTATTTGGTTACAAAACAATTTTATTTGACAAGAGTATAAATTATATATATAATAATGTCTAACAATTTAATATATACTATGAAGAAGAGGAGTAGGTAAACACCCTATACAGAGAAAAAGGTCCATAGGCTGAAAGACCTTTCTAGGCAATGTTTGCTGAAGGTAGCTTCTGAGTATTTAAGCTGAAAATAGTAAGCTTAAACGGGATAGCCGTTTTTTATTTGAGAGTCATAGATAATATCTATGAAATTAAGGTGGTACCGCGAATTGTGCCTTCGTCCTTAGATTTAAGGATGAAGGCTTTATTATTTTAATAATGTATAGGAGGAATAAACGATGATTGAAAATCTACCTAAAACTTATAATCCCAAAGATTTTGAAGATAGGCTCTATAAATACTGGATAGACGGGGAATACTTTGTCGCTCATGTGGATGAAAATAAGAAACCCTTTACCATAATGATGCCTCCCCCAAATGTTACTGGGAATTTACATCTAGGCCATGCATTGAACAATACAATACAAGATATACTTATACGCTGGAAGAGAATGGAAGGTTATGAAGCCCTCTGGTTACCTGGGACAGACCATGCTAGTATCTCTACTGAGGCTAAAGTAGTAGAAAAGCTTAAAGCAGAAGGAAAATCTAAAGAAGAATTAGGCAGAGAAGGTTTTTTAGAAGAAGCTTGGGCATGGACCAGAAAATATGGAGGTAATATAAATAATCAATTAAAAAAGTTAGGAGTTTCTTGTGACTGGAGTAGGGAGAGGTTTACACTAGATAAAGGTCTAAGCAATGCAGTAGAAGAGACTTTTATTAGATTATATAATAAGGGCTTAATCTATAAGGGTGATAGGATAATAAACTGGTGTCCAAATTGTAGAACAGCTATTTCTGATGCAGAAGTAGATCATGAAGAAACCTTAGGAAGTATTTGGTATATAAGATATCCATTAAAGGGTGAGGAAGGATTTATAACCATAGCTACTACTAGACCTGAAACCATGTTAGGGGATTTAGCTATAGCGGTAAATCCAGAAGATGAAAGGTATAAACATCTAATAGGCAAGAAGGCTATATTGCCACTGGTGAATAGAGAAATTCCTATTATAGCAGATGAATATGTAGAGATGGAATTTGGTACTGGTGCAGTAAAAATCACTCCATCTCATGATCCTAATGATTTTGAAGTGGGAGAAAGGCATGGATTAGGCCAGTGTATAATAATGAACGAAAGAGCTATCATAAATGAAAATGGCGGTAAATATGAAGGATTAGATAGATATGAAGCTAGAAAAAGGATTGTAGAGGATTTAAAAAAAGAGAATTATTTAGTAGATGTTAAAGACCATGATAATAGTATAGGCCACTGTGAAAGATGTAAAACAGTAGTAGAACCTTTGATATCAAAACAGTGGTTTGTGAAGATGGAGCCACTAGCTAAGCCAGCTTTAGATGTTTATAAAGAAGGGAAACTAAACTTTATACCTGAAAGGTTTGGCAAGATATATACCCATTGGCTTGAAAATATCAAGGATTGGTGTATCTCTAGACAATTATGGTGGGGACATAGATTGCCAGTATATTACTGTGAAGATTGTGATGAAATCATGGTTTCAAAGGAGAAACCTGAAAAATGTAACAAATGTGGAAGTACCAAGATATATCAAGACCCTGATACATTAGATACTTGGTTTTCATCAGCTCTATGGCCTTTTTCCACATTAGGATGGCCAGAAGAAACGGAGGATATGAAGTACTTTTTCCCTACAGATGTGTTGGTAACTGGGTATGATATCATATTCTTCTGGGTAATTAGAATGGTGTTTACAAGTTTAGAGCAAACTGGAAAAGTGCCCTTTAAAGATGTATTTTTAACAGGTCTTATAAGGGATTCACAAGGTAGGAAGATGAGTAAATCCTTGGGAAATGGAATTGATCCTCTAGAGGTTATAGAAGAATATGGGGCAGATGCATTAAGATTTACACTAGTTACAGGAAATAGCCCAGGAAATGATATGCGATTTTATATGGAAAGGGTGGAGGCAAATAGGAATTTTGCCAACAAACTATGGAATGCTACTAGATTTGTATTGATGAATTTAGACGAAGATATAATAGATAAAAGTATAAATTCAAACTATTTAGAGGAAGAAGATAAATGGATACTTTCCAGGATGAATACTGTAATTGATGAGGTTACCGAAAATTTAGAGAAATATGAAATAGGTTTATCTGCCCAGAAAATATATGATTTTATTTGGGATGAATATTGTGATTGGTACATTGAGATAGTAAAGCCTAGACTATATGGCGAGAATATAAAGAGCAAGGAGACTGCTCAAATAATACTATTACATGTATTGGAAAATGTACTAAAACTACTACATCCATTTATGCCTTTTATAACTGAAGAAATATGGCAACATCTACCTGAAAGGAAAGAAGCTTTAATAATCAGTACTTGGCCTGTTTATAAAGAAGAAAATAACTATCCAGAAGCAGAAAAAAGAATGAGTTATATAATGAATGCTATAAAAGGGATAAGAAATGCTAGACAGGAGATGAATATAGCTCCATCTAAAAAAGCCAAAACCATATTTGTAACTCAAGATGAGAACATTAAGGATATTTTAAACTATGGTAGAAGGTATTTTATAAATTTAGCCAGTGCTGAAGAGATAGAAATCATAGAAGATAAAACTACTATAGGAGAAGATAATATATCCGTTGTATTAGATAGATGTGAGGTATATATACCTTTAAAGAATTTAATAGATTTTGACAAGGAAATAGAAAGATTGGAAAAGGACAAAGATAAGCTAGAAGAAGAACTAAAAAGGGTCAGAGACAAACTATCCAATGAAGGATTTGTAACTAAGGCTCCTGAGCATGTAGTAGAAGGAGAAAGGGAAAAACAGAAGAAATACGAAGATATGATGGAAAAGGTATTGGAAAGACTTGAGGCTTTAAAATCCAGTAAATAAACAATAGGGTGGATTTTAAATTTCCACCCTAATTAAATTTTTATTGTTTATTGTATAAAAATGTTTTAAAATTGTAATTAAAGATAAAAAAAGAAGAGGGGATAAAATGAATTATCAAGAAGCCTTAAATTACATAAATGATAAAAATAAATTTGGTTCGAGATTGGGATTAGATACTATTGGAAAACTTTTGGAACTATTGGGAAATCCCCATCGTAATATGAAATATATTCATATTGGTGGTACTAATGGAAAAGGATCTACTGCATCTTATATTGCCTCTAGTTTAGATGAAGCAGGGTATAAAGTGGGGCTTTTTACTTCGCCTTTTCTAGAGAGATTTAATGAGAGAATATCTATCAATGGAGTAGATATACCAGATGATAGACTAGCAGATATAACTAAAAGGGTAAAGGATAAAATCGAAATAATGCTAGAGGAAGGTTATGAACATCCTACAACTTTTGAAATAATTACTACAATCGCCTTTATTTATTTTAAGGAAGAACAAGTTGATTATGTAGTTTTGGAAGTAGGATTAGGGGGTAGGTCTGATTCTACAAATATTATTGAAAGCTCCTTAGCTTCAGTTATAACCACTATAGATTATGATCACATAGATGTATTGGGAGATACTTTAGGAAAGATTGCTTATGAAAAAGCTGGTATTATTAAAGAAAATAGCATTGTAATATCTTATCCTCAACAAAAGGAAGCTTTAGAAGTATTGGAGAGGGTGGCGTTAGAAAAACAAGCTAAATTTTTTATTTGTCCAATGGAGAAAATAAAAATTAATAAATTAGATGAATTTGGATCAGTATTTGATTTTGAATTTAATGACAAAATATATAATGATATTGAAATAAGTTTATTAGGAGAATATCAAGTATATAATGCCACTTTGGCTATGTATACTCTATTGATACTTAGAGAAAAAGGCCATATATCTATAACAGATGAAGAGATTAGAAATGGCCTTAAAAAAACAAGATGGAAAGGCAGATTGGAGATAATAAATAGAAACCCTACCTTTTTAATCGATGGTGCTCATAATCTCCAGGGAGTAATTAATCTTGCAAAAAACTTGAAACTATTTAAATATAATAGGCTTATACTAGGCTTAGGAATACTAAAAGATAAAGATGTAGAGCATATGGTTGAAATATTGGCACCTTTAGCTGATGAAATAATAGTAACAGAGGTAAATATGCCTAGGAAAATGGAGGGGTATGCTCTTGAAGAAATAGTTAATAAATATAATAAGAATACCATCGTAGAAAAGGATATAGAAAAAGCTATTGAGAAAGCTTTTAAACTCGCCAGAGAAGGAGATTTGATTCTTTTTGCTGGTTCTTTATATTTAATTGGAGATGTTAGAAGGATTTTAACTAGAAGTAAATAGTTATATGTAACCTTCTTATAGAATATACATATTTATATATTCTATAGGAGGTTTTTTTATGAATAAGATAAAATTGAATCCTTATTCTAATTTAACTAACGAGGAATTAATAGATTTTACTATTGAAGAAATGGATAGATTGAAAGTTTTATCTATGGGAGAAAATATGAAGGAATATCAGAAAGGCTTATTTATAGTGAATCAGTTGATAATCGAAGTAAAAAGGAGGAATATATCTTTAAATAGACAAAAACTTAGTCGTAGAATATTATTGTAGATTAAATAATATCACCTTAATCCATTATATTGCATAGATTAGTTTATATATAGTGGATGGAGGTGGTAGGTTGAAATTGAAAGAGAAATTAGTCGTTGCTAATACAGGGGAGGATACCTTAACTTTTATAGATAGATCCAATATGAGAATAGATGAAGTTTTTTATTTGAGTGAGATAGCTAATAAAAACGTAAAATCTATATCCAGTAGTCCTTCCATTGGCCCTTGGGATATGATATACGACGGATGTAAGTTTTTATATTGTACCAATGCATATGATAATTCGGTATTTAAAATTAATTTGGATAAGGGTAAGATTGTAGATAAATTATATGTGGGGAGCTTTCCTACAAGTATAAAATCAATTGAAAATTATATTTTTATAGCAAATACCGATTCTAATTCCATATCTGTTATTAGCGAGAAAGAATTTTATTTGATTGAAAATATACCAGTAGGCGGGAAACCCATAGATATAGAGATTGATAAAGTTAAAAAAAAGATATATATAGCCAATAGCGATGGATATAGTATAAATATTATTGATCTTAAAGGAGTAAAGAATGAGATTATTAGAGTAAAAAATAACCCAATAAAGATGATAATAGAAGGCGATTTTATGTACATTTTATATAGTGTCAATAACAACATATTAAGTAATAGCAATATATCTATAATGAATTTAAAAGATTATAGAGAAGAGGAAATTATACAGCTTAAAGGTATATTTACTAATATGTTGAAATTGAATAATAGGGAGATAGCTTTTGTTACCAACATAGATAAAGGGTATATTTATAGGGTGGACATTGAAAAAAGAAATCTATTAAGCAAAACCAAATTGGTGGGTATGCCTAATAGAATTGAATGGGATGGAGATAATACGGTATTTATAACAGACATATCAGAGGATATAATATATCTATTTGATATAGAAAAAAATATTATAATAGATGGGATAAGGGTAGGAAAAGAACCAGGAGGAATTTTAATCATCTAATGGAATTATTTCATCATCTGCTAGCATATTTAATATATTTTTAAAAATAAATTCTGTATTTTCTTTCCAAGTGTTGCAGATTTTTTTTGCTTGTTTTTCAGTTGTTACATTTAAATATAGACTGAATAAGGTTTCTTCGTTTTCTACTAATTTGAGATTCACTGTATAATCGTACTTATCATTTTTGTAGTATTCCCCTACAATTTGGGTAGCCCTTTTCTCCTCATCTAATATCTTTGCAAAATTGTTCAAAATATATTTTTTTATATCTTCAGGGATACGATCTTGGAAATAATAGAGAGTTATTTTTCCTTTATTTAGCATCTTATAAATCTTTTTATCATCTTCGTGGACATATTCTATGAACTTTGAGCTTGTTAGTTCTGATAAATATTGTTGGATTAGAAAATAATTCATATAATTATTTTCTAGCATGAATTCAGTAATTTCCTCATTAGTTAGGGGTTTTTCAGCCTTATCGATTATATACAATAATAATAATTTGTTTTGAGCAAGTTCTTCAGTGTTTTCTGCAAACATATTTAACACCTCATACAATTTTTAAATATATAGATATTATAGATTATATCACATAAAAGAGGCAAGTGGAATTCCACTTGCCTCTTTTTTAAAATTATTTATTAGATAACTGTCTTTGGGCATCTTCTACTAGTTTTTTTACCATATATCCACCTACATAGCCATTAACTCTTGAAGGCAAATTGCCCTTATCTATACTATTATAATTGTCTATACCTAGCTCACTAGCTTTTTCCAATTTCAATTGATTTAAGGCTTCTCTAGCTTCTGGCACTACTATTTTATTGTTATTGGCCATTTTGCGCCCTCCTTTACAACAACATTTTTGTTGCTGTAATATTAGGATAACCTATTGTTTTGAAAATATTATACCAAATATAAAAAATAAATATATAGTTTACCATTTATATTAAAATCTACAATCTATCTATATTGAGTTTATGTAAGTAATTACAATGAATTTTTTATATATTTTAAAGGTAATATAATAATATAGTTTTGGTTAAGTAATATAAATGTAAAATAAGAATAAATTATATTAATAAATATTATAGGAGGTGATATATTGAATAGAAAATATAATAAAAATCATATGATATTTAGAATATTGATAGTTATATTTTTAGTTATAATTTCAATCATCTATACAGGTATTAAATCTAATATCCAAATAGCACAGGTATTTTCATATAAAAAAGAATTGCCCATATATAGTGTAGAAACAGAGGAGAAGAAATTAGCTATTAGCTTCGATGCAGCTTGGGGAGATGATTATACATTGGAAATATTGGATATACTGGATAAATATAATGTGAAAAGCACTTTTTTTCTAGTGGGATTTTGGGCAGATAAATATCCTGAACATGTAAAGGAAATATATAATAGAGGCCATGATGTAGGAAATCACTCTACAAATCACCCCTATATGACAAAATTATCTGATGATGAGATTGAAAAAGAATTAAATATAACTGGAGATAAAATAGAAAAGTTAATTAAAGAAAAGCCCATTTTATTTAGACCACCCTTTGGAGATTATAATGATAGGGTAATAAATGTATGTAAAGATAATGGCTATTATGTTATTCAATGGGATGTAGATTCATTAGATTGGAAGGAGATGGGGGTACAGCCAGTAGTAGATAGAGTTACTAGAAATGTAAGAAATGGTTCTATAGTACTATTCCATAATAATGCCAAATATGTTTTAGAATATCTTCCAATTATAATAGAAAGGCTTCAAAGAGAGGGATATGAAATAGTGCCTATTTCTCAATTAATATATAAGGAAAATTTTTACATGGATAATACGGGAAGACAAATAAAAAAGGAATAATAAATAATTATTCCATAAGCCAGTTAATAATGAATTTAACTGGTTTATTTTTAGGTGGAAACTTACACTATAATTTGATAAAATGTTATCAAAATGAGTTTTTTAAATATAATCATAATAATTGGGATTGGAGAATAAATATAATTATAGATAAAAAACACAAGAATAAGGGGGAGATGACTATAAATGGTTAGCAAATTAATGGATACTAATTCGGTAAAAATTGTAGGACAGATGATTACACCGTTGAGTTTTAGCCATGAAATGTATGGAGAGGGTTTTTACACTTTTGAAGTAGAAGTGCCTAGGTTAAGTAATTCAGTAGATGTTTTACCAGTTACTGTTTCTGAACGACTTATTGTAGATATGGATTTATCTGTTGGTTCATTTGTAGAAATATATGGACAATTAAGATCTTATAATAGATATATCCATAATGCTAGTAGATTAGTTTTAACCGTATTTGCTCGAGATATTATTTTATTAATCGATGAAGATGAGATAGAGGAGATGTTAAACAATCCCAATGAAATTTATTTAGACGGTTATATATGTAAACCCCCTATTTATAGAAGTACGCCTTTAGGTAGGGAAATAGCTGATTTGCTTATAGCTGTTAATAGAGCTTATAATAAGTCTGATTACATACCTTCTATTGCTTGGGGAAGAAATGCAAGATTTTGTGAAAAATTGTTGGTTGGGGATCATATAAAAATTTGGGGCAGGATTCAGAGTAGAGAGTATCAAAAAAGATATAAGAATGATAAAGTAGAAACAAAAGTAGCCTATGAAGTATCCATATCTAAACTGGAACATATTGAAAACGATAATAATAGAAAGGATTTATAGTAAAGTCACAATAATCTAAAGAAATCATGTGCTTTTTATTTGCTCTAGAACAAATAAAAAGCATGATTTTTTTATTTAACCTAGAGTACAAATATGTTATAATCTACACAATAAGCTATTTAAAAAATATGGATTATTATAGTTAGGAGAAGATATATGCGGATTGAAATAATTGTTATTTCAGTGTTATTTATTATATTAATGAGCATCCAATTAACTCTAAATAGTATTCTTGTAGAGTTAAAGGAAATTAAAGAGATTATAAAAAAGAAATTTCAAGAATAAATATTGCAAGAAAGGAGAAAAAAATGATTCTAAACAAGAAGCCAAAAGTACTATTTAGTACTGAAGAAATATCACAAAGGGTAAAGGAATTAGGAGAGGAGATATCCAAAGATTATGAGGATATAGTAATAATATCTTTATTGAGGGGAAGCTTTATATTTGCTGCTGATTTAGTTAGGGAAATAGATATCCCTGTAAATATAGATTTTATGACAACTTCTTCCTATGGCCATGATGAAGTTTCTTCTGGTGTAGTTGAGATAATAACCGATATTAGAACAGATATAAAGGATAAAGATGTATTGATACTCGATGATATTATAGATTCAGGAAATACCATGAAAAAAGTAGTGGAATTTGTACAGATGAAAGATCCCAAAAGGATTAAGATCTGCTGTATGTTAGACAAGCCAAGTAGAAGGCAAGCTGACATTAATCCAGATTATGTAGGCTTTACCATTCCTGATGTATTTATAGTAGGCTATGGCCTTAATTATGGCGATTATTATAGGAATATACCTTATATATTTACTTTTGACGATTAAAAAACCTACAGGATAACCTGCAGGTTTTTTTATGCATTGATTATATGGTCCATACTATATAATCCCTTTTCTTTATCTACTATGAATTTAGTGGCAGTTAAGGCACCTTTAGCAAATACATTCTTGGAAGAAGCACTATGTTTTATTTCTATAACTTCATCTAATCCAGCAAATAGTACAGTGTGTTCCCCTACTATAGTTCCACCCCGAATTGCATGGATTCCTATTTCATTAGAGGATCTTTTATTGTTTTTACCATGTCTACCAAAGGTATATAATTTATTATTATCATACACTTTGTTAATTTCGTTGGCTATCATATAGGCTGTTCCACTAGGAGCGTCTATCTTTTTGTTGTGATGTTTTTCTATTATTTCAATATCAAAATCCTCTCTTAAAATAGAAGCAGCTTTTGATACCAAGGATAACATAAGATTTATCCCTAAAGACATATTAGCTGAGTAGAATATAGGGATTTTTTCAGCAGATTTTTTTAGTTTCTTTATCTCCTCTTCTCCATATCCGGTAGTTCCTATAACCAAAGGGGTATTGTTTGATATTGCATAATCTAGTAAATTATCTAGAGAAGACGGATGGGAAAAGTCGATTATAACATCACATTTTTTATCTAAATCTAATATACTCTCATATACATCTATATCTCCCTTGTAGGAAGGGGCATTTCTATCTATGCCCCCGACTAATTCCATATCATCTCTATCTAAAATTAATTTGCTGATGACTTGCCCCATTTGGCCTAAGAAACCGCTAACAATTACTTTTAACATAAGTTATTACCCCCTAATCTCCATACCATATAGTTTCATTTCATCTATAAGTTTTTGCCTATTTTCATTAGACATATTGGTAAGTGGTAATCTACAAGATCCCACATTCATACCTAAAATATTCATGGCTTCTTTAACGGGAATTGGGTTTACTTCGATAAATAGAGCATCTATTAGTGGCTTCATATTCAATTGTAGTTTTCTAGAGGCTTCAATATCTCCATCAAGAAAGTATTTTACCATATTATGGGTATCTTTTGGTAGTATATTGGCTACTACGGATATAACTCCATGACCTCCTAAGGACAATAGAGGAACTACCATATCGTCATTTCCTGAATAGATATAGAAGTTTTCATCTACTAATCTGGCAATTTCAGCTACCTGTGCTATATTTCCACTGGCTTCTTTTACACCTCTAATATTAGGATGTTTAGATAACTCAAATAAGGTACTTGGCAATATATTCAATCCAGTTCTACCAGGAACATTATATACAATAATAGGTATATTTACTTTATCAGCTATAGCAGTGTAATGCTCTATTAAGCCTCTTTGGGTAGCTTTATTGTAATAAGGGGTTACCTCTAATAATCCATCAACACCGACTTCTTCAGCATATTGGCTAAGTTCAATGGAATAACTGGTATTATTGCTACCTGTTCCTGCAATTACTGGTATTCTATTAGCTACTTTTTCTACTGTAAATTTTATAGCTTCTTTCCTTTCTTCATGGGACATGGTAGCTGATTCACCAGTGGTACCACATATTATTATGGCATCTGTACTTTCAGAAATATGCCATTCCAACAATTCACCAAGTTTTTCAAAATCTATCCCCTGCTCATTAAAAGGGGTTACTATAGCAACTCCAGAACCTTTAAACATAATCATACCTCCTATTTTTTTAATAATAATTCAGCTATTTTGATAGTATTTGTAGCAGCGCCTTTTCTAATATTATCAGCTACTATCCAAATGTTCAGACCATTTTCCAGACTAAAATCCCTTCTTATCCTTCCCACATATACTTTATCTTTTCCTTCTGCTAAAATAGGCATAGGGTAGACATTGTTCCATGGATCATCTAATACCTCTATTCCTGGAAAGTTATTAAACAATTGATAAATATCTTTTAATTCGAAATTATTTTCTAGCTCGATATTTGCTGATACTGCATGGCCGTATTTGACAGGCACTCTTACAGTAGTAGCAGTTATTTTAATATCTTTGTTGTTTAGTATTTTTTTCGTTTCTTCAATCATTTTGATCTCCTCTTTTGTATAGCCATTTTCGAGAAAATCATCAATATGGGGTATTACATTAAAAGCAATGGGATGAGGATATTTTTCATTAAAGGGCTGGGATAATCCCTTCTCCAAATCCTTTAATCCTCCTACTCCTGAGCCAGAAACCGATTGATAAGTTGAAAATACCACTCTTTTTAGCCTATACTTGTTATCTAAAGGTTTTAGTGGTATAACTGATTGAATAGTAGAACAATTGGGATTTGCAATAATACCCTTATGATTATTTATTTCTTCGGGATTTACCTCTGGTACTATTAATGGTACCCAATCTTCCATTCTCCAAGCACTACTATTGTCTATTACTACAATTCCTTTTTCTTTGGCAATAGGGGCATATTTTTTACTTATATTGCCTCCTGCTGAGAACAATACCATGTCCATTGGTCTATCAAAGGAATCCTCTTTTAACTCCTCTACTATATATTCATCATTTTTAAAATTTATTACAGTACCTTCGGATTTAGATGAGGCAAATAGGTATAATTTATCTACTGGGAAATCTCTTTCTTCCATTACTTTTAAAAAATTTCGTCCAACCATACCTGTAGCCCCTACTATTCCAATATTTGCCATATAAATAAAACACCTCCTATAATTTATTATACTAATATACTAATATATATGATATAACAAAATATATGTTAATAGAAGAGTTTATTTGATTTTAATCGTTAAAAAGTATAAAATATATGAAAGAAAGGGGAAAGGAAAATTATGCCGAGGGAAAACAACACACCATCAATTTTGGAAACTAATATATTATTTTTGTTTATTGCTTTATTATTAATAACATTAGGAGCAAGAGCCCAATACAAAGAGATATACACTGGGTTATTAGTTACTGAGTATTTAATTATATTGTTGCCAGTATTAGCATATTTAAGATTTAATGATTATTCTATAAAGGATGCTCTTAGATTAAATAAAGCTAATTTAAAACAGGTACTATTGACTATATTTATAGTGATTTTTTCTTATCCAGTGGCGGTATTTTTTAATTTTATAGGATTGGCACTATTGAGCAAATTTTCTCCAATAAGAGCAAATCCTATTCCTATACCTTCCAATCCTAGGGAGTATCTAATAGGATTTTTAATAATTGCATTAACGCCTGGTATATGTGAAGAGATTATGTTTAGAGGATTCATTATGTCATCTTACAGTAGATTTGGAAAGAAAAAAGCCATTATATATTCAGCTATACTATTTGGAATATTCCATTTTAATGTACAAAATTTATTAGGACCGATTTATTTAGGTCTATTGTTTGGAATAATAGCTTATAAGACTGATTCCATTTACCCTACCATCATTGGACATACGGTAAATAATACCATAGCTCTGACTATTGGATATTTTGCTACTAGAGCTGAACAAGTAATGGAATTGGCTGGGGAACCTATGATATTACCTGAAGTAGATGAAATGATAATGGCCTTTTTTGGTTTAGGTTTGTTGGCATTGATATTTGGATTTATATCATTTAAACTTATAAAATTAATGCCTAGCAAAGGAGAAAGTAGAGTTTTAGAGATAAATACTTTTATACAAGGGGAATCCCTAATAGAGGATTTACACTATAAAGAAGGTATGAGTATAATAGAGGCATTTCCCATATTCTTAGTTATGATCATATTTATCATATGGAATTATATATTTTGATTATATGAGAATAAAAGATTCCATCCCTTCTAATACTAGAATATGGGAGGGATGGATTTGAAAAAGAAAAAGAAGGAATCAACATTAGAAGATAAATTAAAGTATGAAATAGCCGAAGAACTAGGCTTAATGGATAAAATAAACCAGGTTGGTTGGGGAGGTTTAACAGCAAAAGAATCTGGTAGAATAGGTGGTTTGATAACGGTAAGAAAAAAGGAGTTAAAGAAGAAAAAAGGGAAATAGTTGCAAAAATAGGGGGTATTTAAGTGAGTTTAAAAAATATAGATAAAGCTGTAAAGCTGATTAAGAATTCATCTAAAACCATGGTATTGACTGGAGCGGGAATTTCTACAGAAAGTGGCATACCAGATTTTAGAAGTCCTAATACAGGTTTGTGGGAAAATATAGATCCTATGGAAGCCCTGTCTACGCCAGTATTGCGTAGGGATCCAGAAAAATTCTATAAGGAAGGATTTAATATACTTTTGGATATGACCCACGCTAAGCCTAATAAAGCCCACAAGGCATTGGCTGAATTGGAAAGATTAGGGTATATAAAGGGAATTATTACCCAAAACATAGATAATTTACATTATATGGCAGGTTCTAAGTATATTTTAGAAGTACATGGCAACACTCGGGAGGGCTATTGTACTAGTTGTGGAGATGTGGTGGATTTAAATGTATTGACCACCAAGGTAAATAATGGTGAGATCCCACCTATTTGTGATAATTGTAAAGGTATTCTTAGACCTAATGTGGTATTATTTGGAGATATGTTGCCTGAAGAATTCAATATTGCAATGAGAGAAGTAGAAACAAGCGATTTACTTATTGTAATTGGATCAAGCCTTATGGTAGCACCGGTAAACTACCTTCCACAGATGGCAAAAAGATTAGTAATAATCAATATGGGACCTACAGCTATGGACAGATCTGCTGATGTAAAGATTGAAGAAATAGCAGGAGATACTTTAGAAGCTATAATAGAAAAATTAACTGAGGAGTAAAATTATGTACGGAGAATTTGCCTATATATATGATGATTTGATGACAGATGTAGATTATAAGGCCTGGTACTTGTATATTGAAAGTATATTTAATAGATTCCATCATAAACCTAAGAACATACTGGAGTTAGCTTGTGGTACAGGGAATCTTACTTATTACTTAGCAAATGCTAGATACGATTTAACCTGTATTGATATATCTCCAGATATGTTAAGCATCGCTTACAATAAATTGACTAAGTTTAAAAATGTAAAGCTATTAAACCAGAATATGATTAACTTTACTATAAATCAAAGATTTGACGCTATAATATCCGCTTGTGATAGTATCAACTATATAGAAGATGAAATGGATCTATTAAATACATTTAGAAATGTAAAGAAACATCTAAAACCTGGAGGCATGTTTATATTTGATATAAACTCTTACTATAAATTAAGATATATCATTGGAAACAATACATTTGTAGA
The DNA here is from genome assembly GCA_012728075.1 of Tissierellia bacterium. Lineage (GTDB taxonomy): Bacteria > Bacillota > Clostridia > Tissierellales > Tepidimicrobiaceae > Keratinibaculum. The sequence continues at coordinate 9,156 of JAAYFV010000173.1, read as the reverse complement.
AGATAGAGAAGATATATTCTATACTTGGCAAAATTACTTTGATGAACAGAATAGTATAGCTGAGTTTTATCTAACTTTTTTTGTAAAGAAAGAAGGAGGAAAATATATTCGATTTGATGAGAACCATATTGAAAGGGCTTATAGGATTGAGGAAATAAACTATCTATTAGAAAAAGCATCTTTTGATACAATATATTGCTACGATGAATTTTCCTTTGAAAAGCCTAGGGATAGATCAGAGAGGATTACCTTTATAGCTATAGCTTAACAGAAAAAAGTTTCATTCTATGTTTCAAAATGTAAAGAGCTAAGGTTACAGGATTTTGAAAATGCTGAAATATATAATATATTAGGTAGGTCTGAAATGGAGGGGCAGGTGAAAGTATATATATCTGAAAAGGAAATTTTTTTATTGATGAAACGGAAATGTCAAGGAAAGATGGGAATATTTATTACTCATAGGGTGGAGAACATAAAAGACTTAGATCCTAGAATAATAGTATTTTCCGATGGTAAAATAGTTGGAGACGGTAACACCACGAATTAATAAATAATTGCGATGACTATGCTAAATTATTGGATGTAGATGTACAAATTGCTTAATACTAATAAATGGCTATATCTAAAATAAAAAACAAAAGAATATTTTATAAAAAAGTTGGGAATATTATTTGACAAGGATATCCTATTTGTGATAGACTTAATTCAAGATAGATGATACATAGGACTCATCTATTAAATTGTTGTATTGGAGGAATGTTTTAAATGGTAAAAGGTACTGTAAAGTGGTTTAACGCCACAAAAGGTTACGGTTTTATTTCCACTGATGAAGGTGAAGATGTATTTGTACATTATTCAGCAATTGAGTCTGATGGATTTAAAACTTTAGAAGAAGGACAAAATGTTGAATTTGAAATAGTTCAAGGAGAAAAAGGTCCTCAAGCTACAAATGTTGTGAAACTATAAACCTAATTCTCTGTTATATGTTTTATAACGGTAGCAATCAAGCCCCTATTAGGGGCTTTAAATATTTATAATATAATAAAGGAAATAAAGGAGTATGCTATGAAGGATTATATTATACGTGGAATAAATAAGGACAAAACTATACGTTTATTTGTTGCAAATTCTACTAATTTAGTAGAAAAAGCGAGGAGAATCCACAATACTTCCCCTACAGCTACAGCTGCTTTAGGTAGGGCTTTGACAGGAGCTGCTATCATGGGCATTACTATGAAAGGGGAGAAAGATTCCCTAACCTTTAAGATAAAAGGGGATGGCCCCATTGGAGATATAGTGACTGTTGCTAATAGCAAAGGAGAAGTAAAAGGATATGTAGACAATCCATATGCAGATATTCCTTCAAAGCCTGACGGGAAATTAAATGTAGGTGGATTAGTAGGTAAAAATGGGCAGTTGGTAGTTATAAGGGATTTAGGATTAAGGGAACCTTATATAGGTATGGCTAATTTAGTATCTGGGGAAATTGCAGAAGATCTGGTGAATTATTTTTATGTATCAGAACAACAGCCATCAGCAATAAACTTGGGAGTTTTAGTAGATAAGGATATATCTGTAAAGGCTGCTGGTGGTTATATGCTTCAATTACTTCCAGATGTAGCAGAAGAGGATATTGATAGGATTGAAGAAATATTAAGTAAAGCAAAGCCTATTTCAACTCTTATAGATGAAGGGCTAACCCCAGAAGAGGTTATGGAAGAGCTATTTGGTGAATTTGAAATGGAAATATTAGAGAAGAAATTTATAAGTTTTGAATGCAATTGTAAAAGGGAAAAGATTGAAAGTATGCTACAAAGCTTGGGCAAAGAGGAAATAGAGGATATGATTAAAAAAGATGGGAAAGCTGAAGTGATATGTCATTTTTGTAATAGTAAATATTTATTTACAGAGGAAGATTTGCATAAGCTAATAAATGATAATTAACTATTGACTTTATAAAAATATTCTTGTATACTAACAATTGTGACGCATAAGCCCAGATAGCTCAGTAGGTAGAGCAGGGGACTGAAAATCCCCGTGTCGGTGGTTCGATTCCGCCTCTGGGCACCAAATAATTTGCGGAAGTGGCTCAGGGGTAGAGCATCGCCTTGCCAAGGCGAGGGCCGCGGGTTCGAATCCCGTCTTCCGCTCCAATATTAGGTGGCATAACCAAGGGGTAAGGCATAAGTAGAGAACCAAAATCATGTATTTCGATTTTGTGTGAATCACTTAGTCGAAGCCGTTAGTATTGGTAGAAAGTTTTTTTATTCACAAGTCTTAAAATGGCGGCATAGCCAAGTGGTAAGGCAGAGGTCTGCAAAACCTTTATTCCCCAGTTCAAATCTGGGTGCCGCCTCCATTAAACCTCCTATGTACATAGGAGGTTGTTTTGTGTTTAAATATGTGATAATTATATATTTAACTATATGATTATATAAAGGATGAATAAATATGTTAAAAAACCCTTTTATCCCACTTAAAAAGGCAAATACTATAATAATTGATGGTAGGGTATCTAGTGAGATTATGGATAATTTAAAAAAACTTAATTTAAACATAATACCTACAATAGAGTGCAAGGAGGTAGCAAAACCTATAGCCTACCATCCAGATATAGTTATGCACCCAGTTGATCATAAGTCTCTGATTATAGCACCTAATGTTTTTGAATACTATGAGGAAAAGCTATATGGTATGGGTATAAACTTAATAAAAGGAGATACAAGATTAGGTAAAGCATATCCAAAAGATATAGCATATAATGTTGGTAGGATGGAAGGTATAGCTGTACATAATTTTAAATATACCGATGAAAAATTAAAATACTATCTAAAAAAACAGGGTTTAGAGTTTGTTCATGTAAATCAAGGGTATACTAAATGTTCTATGGCAATTATTGACGAAAAAGCGGTTATTACTGCTGATTATGTAATAAGCAAAAAGTTAAAGGATTTGGCTTTTGATGTATTATTGATACAACCAGGATATATAGAATTATCTGGATACAATTATGGTTTTATTGGTGGTACTTGTGGAAATTTATCTAGAGATGAAATTATCTTAACAGGAACCCTTGATTACCATCTGGATAAGAAGGAAATATTAAGATTTATAAAAAAATACAAAAAAATACCTATATGGTTAAGTAATAAAAAAATTATAGATGTTGGCACTATGATTGGTCTATACTGCCAATAAAGTAACTCTTTATATTGAATAGGCAGTTTTCTAAAGAGCATACTAGTAACAGAAGGGAGTGAAAGAGCAATGAATGTGACTATTGGACTGGATAAAGATATGGCTAAAGCCATGGAAATAGTACAGGATTATTTTTCTGATAAAAAGGTAAAGATTAATAATAAGCAATATGGTTCTAGATATTCTATTGATATAAATATAGAAAGCAAAAAATCAACAGCTAAGGATTTTTATAATAATGTATCAAAGGCTATTTTAGATATGATATTGTTAATATATGCTAAAGATATTATAAATAAAAATTTATATTTATTTTGGAATGATTTAAAAGTCTCTGAAAAAAAAGAAATTGGTAATATATCAAAAGCCATTCTATTAGATAGAAAAAATTTTTTAGAGGAAAAAAAACATGTATATATGAAAACAAAAGATTATATTATGAATAACTCCACTATTTTAATTGATGGTTTTATAAGGTTTAGATTAGAAGAATTAAATTTTTTAGTAAACCTAGCTATTGAAAAGGGGATTGATGAATTTACTGTTGAAAAGGAATATAGGGAATTTATAAAAATATTACAATATTTTGTTGAGTCTCAAGAGCCAAAATATGATTTAGTACATTTGGTATTTGAAGATATGGATTACAAGCTATTAGATGGCGAGGGAAATGCTATTGATAAGGACTTTTTTTCAGAAATCATTACAGAAATAGATAATACCAATATTAGCAAGGACGATATACTTATAAGTACTTTAATAGTAATAGCTCCAAAGAAAATAGTTTTACATCTAGATGAAAAATTTAAAGATGAAGATGTGGTCAAGGTAATAACAAACGTATTTCAAGAAGGAGTATATGTATGTCAAGGTTGTGAAAAATGTAATGGAGAGATAAGAATTAAAAGGGGAAAATAACTAGAAGTTAGAATTTTTAGCTTCTTTTTATTTTATAAAATTCATGATTTTATTGAAAAAATCAATATAAATGATATCATAATAGTAAAATACATATAATTTGGAGGTATATATATGACAAATAATATAATAAAGCCATCCACATTGCCTGGTTTTATGGAGTTACTTCCAGCGGAGCAAATATTGTTTAACAAGATGTTGGATACTATAAGGGATAATTATGAAAAATTTGGTTTTTTGCCTATAGATACACCTGTAATTGAAAGAGCAGAGGTCCTATTGGCTAAAGGCGGTGGAGAAACAGAAAAACAGATATATAAATTTGAAAAAGGGGATACGGATTTAGCATTGAGATTTGATTTAACTGTACCCTTAGCACGATATGTAGCTCAGCACTTTTCTGAATTAACCTTCCCTTTTAGAAGATATCATATAGGAAAGGTATATAGGGGAGAAAAGGCTCAAAGAGGTAGGTTTAGGGAATTTTATCAATGTGATATAGATATAATAGGTAATGGAAAATTAGATATAGTTAACGATGCGGAGATCCCAAGTGTTATATATTCTACTTTTAAGGATTTAGGATTTGATTCCTTCACTATAAAAATCAATAATAGAAAGGTATTAAAGGGTTTTTTCGAGCATTTAGGGATATTGAATTCTACAGAAATTTTAAGGACTATTGATAAACTAGAGAAGATAGGATTAAACAAGGTAGAAGAGGAATTAAAAGAACAAGGATTAGAACAGGATAAAATAAATAAGATTATCCAATTTATACAGATTTCAGGAAGTAATGAAGAAAAGCTAGATAGTTTAAAGAAATTGAAAATTGAAAATGATATTTTTAATGAAGGATTAGAAGAGTTGATAGCTGTAAATCATCATGTAAAAGTTTTCGGAGTGCCTGAAGAAAATTATATGATTGATTTAACTATTGCAAGAGGGCTAGATTATTATACAGGTACAGTATATGAAACCTTTTTAGATGAATATACTAATATCGGGAGCATTTGTTCTGGTGGCAGATATGATAATTTGGCTGAATACTATACCAAGCAAAAACTTCCTGGAGTGGGTATTTCTATAGGACTTACTAGATTATTTTATCAACTAAATGAGGCTAATTTAATTAAAACTGAAGATAATTCATTAACCAAAGTGTTGATAATTCCAATGAAAGGCTATCTAGATCAAGGGATAAAGATAGCAAGTGATTTGAGAGAAAAGGATATAAATACTCAAATATATTTGGAAACGGAAAAAATGGGCAAAAAATTTGGCTATGCAGACAAATTAGGCATTCCTTATACTTTAATCATTGGAGAAGAGGAGATAAAACAGGGAAGATATAGTTTAAGAGACATGGAAACTGGAAAACAAGAGATGTTATCTATAGAAGAATTATTATTAGTTTTGAAGGATAGTTAAAGTATTACAATATGAAATAGATTTAATTTAACAATAATTTGCTAAAATAATTTAAGTTTATAAATATTTCTTGACCTTTTGGGTATAAATAGCTATAATATATCAATAAACAAGCATTTATATTTAAAGGCGTTGAAGGGAAGAGTAAGTCAATCAATCCTTAAAGAGAAGGGAGTGCCTTAGGCTGTAAGCATCCCTAAGAGATAATTGACTGAAGACCACCCCTAAGCTGTATCCTAAGCATTAGCTGAAGGATGTCCGCAAATTTGCGTTATTAAAATGAGAACCAATTAGGGTGGAACCACGGGAGGAAAACTCTCGTCCCTGCTTTGTGCAGTGACGAGGGTTTTTTTATTGAAATAAAAGGAGGTATTATAAATGGAAAAGATAAAGGTAACTTTACCAGATAATTCAGTTAAAGAGTACGACAAAGGTATTACTGTATTGGAAGTTGCAAAGGATATTAGTGAAGGATTGGCTAGAGTAGCTTTAGGGGCAGTAGTTAATGGAGATATAAAAGGCATGCAGGAGACTATTGATGAAGATGCTCATGTGAGAATAGTTAAATTTGAAGATAAAGAAGGAAAAGAAATATTTTGGCATACATCAGCCCATATAATGGCTCATGCAGTAATGAAACTATTCCCAGATGTGAAATTTGCTATAGGGCCTGCTATAGAAGATGGTTTTTACTATGATTTTGATACTGAACACAGATTTACACCAGAGGATTTGGAAGAAATTGAGAAAGAAATGGTCAAAATTGCTCAAGAAGGCTATGCTATGGAGAGATTTGTTATGCCTAGAGATAAAGCTCTAGAATATTTTAAAGAAAAAGATGAAGTGTATAAAGTTGAACTTATCGAGAATTTGCCTGAGGATGAAGAGATATCCTTTTATAAACAAGGAGATTTTGTAGATCTATGTGCTGGTCCCCATCTTTTAGATACTAAAAGAGTAAAATATATAAAACTTTTAAGCATTGCAGGAGCCTATTGGCGAGGAGATGAGAACAACAAGATGCTTCAGAGAATATATGGGATTTCTTTTGAAAAGAAAAAAGATTTAGAGGAATATCTTGATAGATTGGAGGAAGCTAAAAAGAGGGACCATAGAAAATTAGGTAAAGAACTAGAACTGTTTAGCATCCATGAAGAAGGTCCAGGTTTCCCATTCTTCCATCCAAAGGGAATGATTATGAGAAATATATTAGAGGATTTCTGGAAAGAAGAACATATTAAAAGGGGTTATGGAGAGATAAAAACTCCTATAATACTAAATGAAGAACTATGGAGACGTTCAGGTCATTGGGATCACTATAGAGAGAATATGTATTTTACGGAAATTGATGATAATAATTATGCTATAAAACCTATGAATTGCCCTGGTTCTATACTAGTGTACAAATCGAAAATGTATAGTTACAGGGATTTACCTCTAAGATGGGGAGAATTAGGATTAGTTCATAGACATGAGCTTTCTGGTGCTCTCCATGGATTGATGAGGGTTAGAAGTTTTACTCAGGATGATGCTCATCTATATATGTTACCTTCTCAAGTGAAGGAAGAGATTAAGGATATAATAGATTTAGCAGATTATATATATAGTGTATTTGGATTTAAATATCATGTGGAATTATCTACAAGACCAGAAAATTCTATGGGTACAGAGGAACAATGGGAATTAGCGACAAATAGCTTGAAAGAAGCTTTAGAAGAAAAGGAAATAGAATACACCATAAATGAAGGCGATGGGGCTTTTTATGGGCCTAAAATTGACTATCACTTAGAAGATGCTATTGGTAGAACTTGGCAATGTGGTACTATTCAATTAGATTTCCAAATGCCTGAGAGATTTGACTTAACCTATGTAGATAAGGATAATGAAAAGAAACGTCCAGTTATGGTCCATAGGACTATTCTAGGAAGTATAGAAAGGTTTATGGGGATATTAATAGAGCACTATGCAGGTAAATTTCCAGTGTGGATAGCCCCAGTTCAGGCTATAGTTCTTCCTATATCGGATAAATTTAATGATTATGGTTATGAGATCAAAAAAGAAATGGAAGGCAAAGGTCTAAGGGTGGATATTGACGATAGAGCTGAAAAGATCGGTTATAAAATAAGAGAAGCACGTCTTCAAAGAATACCTTATATGCTTATTGTAGGTGAGAAAGAAGTAAAGGATAGATTAGTATCTGTAAATAAAAGGGATAAGGGAGATATTGGTCAATTCAAGCTAGATGAGTTTGTAGACAGGGTATTGGAAGAGGTGGAGAATAAAAAATAAACCTATTTGATTCACAAAAAAGAAGGCCAAAATTATAAAAGGCCTTCTTTTTATGTGGCATAATCCATAGGTTTTTTATATATTTTGAATATTTCTTCTAACTCATCAGAATTGATTGTTTCCTTTTCTAATAGAATTTCTGATATGTGATTTAATATATCTAAATTGTCTTCAAGTATTTTCAAAGCATTTTTATAGCCAGTATCTAGTATTTTTTTTATTTCTTCCCTTATCATATTATAATTATATTTAATATGGTGTTCATCTAAGGCCATAGGGCCTAAAGGGCTCATTCCATAGCTACATACCATTTCTTTTGCAATATTGGTAGCTTTATCTAAATCATCTTTGGCTCCAGTTGTAATTTCTTTAAAAACAAGTTGTTCTGCAGCCCTACCTGCCAATAGTGCTGATATCTTGTTCATCAATTCCTGTTTGGTTAATAGATATCTATCTTCGTCGGGAAATTTTAATACATAGCCTAAAGCGTGCCCCCTAGGTATAATAGATATCTTTTGGACCATGTCTGTTTTAAGTATTTTAGATACTATGGCATGACCTGCTTCGTGTGTTGCTACGGTTTTTTTCTCCTCCATCAATACTGTAGGGTTTTTTACTTCAAGCCCTGCTAATACTCTTTCGATAGCTGCATCGAAATCTTCTATACAAATTTTGTTTTTATTATTTCTTACAGCTATTATAGCTGCTTCATTAGCAATATTAGCTAAGTCTGCACCAGATAATCCATGGGTTTTTCTAGCTATCTCTTTAATGTCTATGGATTTATCTAAGGGCTTATTTTTAGTATGGACTTTAAGTATTTGCTCCCGGGCTTTCATATTGGGATTTCCCACATATATATGCCTATCAAATCTACCTGGTCTTAATAAAGCTTCATCAAGTAAATCTAATCTATTAGTTGCACCTATGATGATTACAGTTTCGTCGGTGTTAAACCCATCCATCTCTACTAGTAGTTGGTTTAAAGTTTGATCTTTTTCATTATTAGATTCTAAATTTCTCCTTGTTCCAATGGCGTCTATTTCATCTATAAATATTATACTTGGAGCGTCTTTTTTTGCTTTTTCAAAGAGAGTTCTTACTCTTTTAGCACCAACTCCCACATATTTTTCTACGAATTCTGAGCCACTAGCATAGAGAAATGTAGAGCTGGTTTCACCAGCAACTGCTTTAGCTAAAAGTGTTTTACCAGTTCCAGGGGGGCCATAAAACAATATACCTTTAGGAATCTTTGCTCCCATTTTTTTATATTTATTTGAGTTATTGATAAAATCAATGGTCTCCTGCAATTCTTCTTTT
>JAAYFV010000172.1 GCA_012728075.1 Tissierellia bacterium | reverse complement strand
TAATAGGTGAAGTCCACATGGGAGAGATCTCCAAATATAATATAAAATCTGGAGAGGCAGTATATGTGCCTACAGGAGGGATGGTTCCAGAAGGGGCAGATGGCATGGTAATGATAGAGAATACTGAAAAATTAGATGAATCTACCCTTATGGTTTATAAATCCATATCCTTTAATGAGAATATGATACTAAAAGGAGATGATATAAAGATAGGAGAAATAGCTTTAAAGAGGGGGAGAAGGATTACTCCAGAATCCATAGGAGTATTAGCAGCTCTAGGTATATCTCAGGTTAAAGTATATAAAAAACCTAGATTTTATATCATATCTACTGGAGATGAAATAATAGATTTAGATGAAAAATTGGAAATGGGAAAGATTAGAGATATTAATAGTTATACGCTCTATTCACTAATAACACGCCTTGGTGGTGAAGTAGTGGGAAGAAGCATTGTAAGAGATGATTATGAATTGTTAAGAGCCAAGGTGGAAAAAGCAATAGCAATATCCGATATTGTTCTCATATCAGGTGGAAGCTCTGTAGGGACTAGAGATTATACTGCCCAGGTAATAGACTCTTTTAAGGGTAAAGGGGTATTTGTTCATGGTATGTCTATTAAACCAGGAAAACCTACTATAGCTGGAGAAGGAGAAGGAAAGTTAATATTTGGTTTACCAGGGCATCCTGTCTCCTCTATTATAGTATTTAAGGTTTTAGTAGAATACTATATAAGACAAAAGATGGGGATTATAGATTTTACTCCTAAGACCAAAGCTGTAATGGACTTTAACTTTCCATCATCTCCTGGGAGGGAAACCTATCAGATGGTTAAATTAAAGGAGAAAGATGGGAAGTTATATGCTACTCCAAATTTTGGAGAATCGGGGATGATCACTTTATTAGCAGATGCAGACGGATACATAGTGATGAAAAGCTATGAAGAAGGGATATACAAAGGAGAAGAAAGAGAAGTCTATTTGTTATAGTTATATATTATAAACTTAAATTGAAAGGTGATATACATGAATAAGATGAGAAGAAGTATTTATATAGATAATATTGATGTGGATAAGGCTAAAGAAAAATACTATAAAAGATTAGCAATAAAACCTCAATGGGAAGAGATAGACGTGCTAGAATCTTTGAATAGGGTAAGTTTTGAGGCCCAATATGCAAAGATTTCTTCGCCAAATTATAATGCAGCAGCTATGGATGGCATATTAGTTGAATCCATGAAAACCATAGGTGCCACTACCACAAGTCCTAAATTTTTAGAGGAAGGTAAGGATTTTATATATGTAAATACAGGGAATATGGTAGTGGAGCCTTATGATGCTGTTATAATGATTGAAGATGTAATAGAAATAGAAAAAGGCAAGGTGCAAATTCTTAAAGCAGCCCATCCTTGGCAGCATATAAGGCCTATTGGAGAAGATATAGTAGCCACAGAAATGGTGGTGCCGTCAAGGCATAAAATAAGGCCTATTGATTTAGGTGCCCTAATATCTGGAGGTATCCAAAGATTAAAAGTATATAGAAAACCAAAGGTAGGTATATTGCCTACTGGGACTGAGATAATAGAAAAAATAGATAGATTAGAGCCAGGTAAAATAATAGATTCTAACTCCAGGGTTTTTGAGGCATTGGTCCAGGAAGATGGTGGAATCCCTAATAGATATAGTCCAATAGAAGATGATTATGGGAAACTAAAAAAGGCAATATTAAAAGGTGTAAAGGAGAATGATATCCTAATAATAGGGGCAGGTTCATCTGCAGGAACTAAGGATTATGTTGTTCATGTAATAGAGGAATTAGGGGAAGTTGTAATACATGGAGTAGCATTAAAACCCGGTAAACCAACTATATTAGGTATTATAGAGGATAAGCCTGTAATAGGAATACCAGGATATCCTGTATCCTCTTATTTAGTGTTTGAAACTTTCGTTAGACCTTTAATATTAAAATACATAGGTCTAGAGGAAGAGGAGGATTTGATTG
>JAAYFV010000171.1 GCA_012728075.1 Tissierellia bacterium | reverse complement strand
TATTTCAATATTTATTCCTAATTCCTTAGCCTTATCCCTTGCTAAAGGGGTTAATATACTCCCCTTTGGTAATACTAAAGTATCCCCTTTAGAGGAAAAGTTTGTCAAATCCTTCTCTGTTATTATCTTTTTAGAATCATAGCTGTTATTTGTTTCTATTTTAATGTTGGAAGTTTCATCTAAGATTTGTTTTCCCAATATTTTATCTACATATTGGCCCTCTACAATTTCTACAACCCCCATATCCTTTAAGTTGTTTATATGAGTATCTATCTGTTTATTTATAGCTTTATTCTTGCTAGGCTTACCTAGATAATTACTTACTGAAGAAAAGTCTATATATACATCCTTACCATTATATAGATAAGTCCATAGGATATTGGATATGAAGCTATCTATCATCCCTAAAGATACCTTGGATAAGGTATTCATAGTAATATTAGGTCCTATAATCTTAGAATAGGATTTTTCAATATCCTCTAGCCTAATTATATCTTCTTCTCTATACACTTCCATTGGATGTAATTCATCTATAATATCCTCCACATCCAATATCCTTTCTCCCATGAAGGAAAAGGCTACAGATAGACTTATGCCATGTTCTTCTAATTTTTTTAACTCTTCAATTTTATTTCCCAAATCTATATTGGAACCAGTAAATACTACTAAAGCTTTACTCGTTGAATCAAATTTACCTTTTCCATTTAGCTTTTTAGTAATATCTGCTAAAACATTTAAGGTTATCTTGTTTTTAGCCATTTAAAACACTCCAAGGTGTTACTCATATTGTTTTAGTATAACTCTTTCAACCTCTGCATGGGGTCTTGGTATTACGTGTACTGAATGAAGTTCTCCAACAGCTCTTGCAGCTTCTGCTCCTGCTTCTACTGCCGCTTTAACTGCTCCTACATCTCCTCTAACCATTACAGTCACAAGACCAAACCCTATTTTCTCATAGCCCATTAATGTAACATTAGCTGCTTTTACCATAGCATCAGCAGCTTCTATTGAACCAACTAATCCTTTTGTTTCCACTAAACCTAAAGCTTGACTCATTATTATTCCTCCTTATTAATTAATTTTATTTTTTCTTAGTCTTTGAATCAGTTTTATCGTCCTTCTTTTTATCATCCTTTTTATCTTTCTTTTCCTCTTTATTTTGTTCTTTCTTATTTAAGTTTTTGGAAAACTGTTCAATTAATTTATCTACCTCATCATGAGGTCTGGGAATTACATGGCTAGCAGCAACTAAGCCTACCCTATTGGCAGCTTCTACTCCTGCATCAACAGCAGCTCTTACTGCTGCCACCTCTCCAGCAATTTGGATATTTACTCCAATAGCTTTTTCTACGCCAATAATTTTTTCTACTCCTATTAAGGTCACATCTGCGGCTTTGCTTGCTGCATCTAATGCAGCTACTGCAGTAGTAAGTCCTATGGCCTCAATAAGCCCTAATGCCTTTTGCATACTACACCTCCGTTCTAAGATTAACGGTTACCTTTAACACTATTTACTGCTTCATCTAGGCTTATCATCGTAACTGTAGAATTTTCTTTTCTAACTGTTTCTCTTACTACTTCTTCGCCTTTTATAAGATCTCGTATTAGTTTCTCTTCTCTAAGGGTTAAATTGTTAACCTTTTTTTCTATGCCAACCTTATTAGTTAAATTAGGTCTATTAACGGTATAATCTTTTTTTTCATTTCCTTTATAATCTTTTCTTATAGAGCTTACAACATTGTCTAAGCTTTTAATATTCATATCATCAATTTTCCTACTAATACTAGTATTAGTCTGGCTATTAGGGTTGGCTTTTTTAGCTACATTATCCATAACCACCCTAGCTAATGGGTTAACCATAATATTTCACCACCCTAAAATCAAAATATTTTATCCACTTCATCATGAGGTCTTGGAATTACATTAGCTGAAACTACTTCTGCTACTTGAGCTGCCCTTATCTTACCACTTTCTACCGCTGCCTTTACTGCTCCTACATCTCCAGATACAGTAACGGAAACAAGGCCTGAACCTACAATTTGAAAATCCATAATTTCTACACTAGCAGCCTTAACCATAGTATCTGCAGCTTCAATAGCAGCAACTAAAGACCTAGTCTCAACCATACCTATAGCTTCTTTCATATTCCCTCACCTTCTTTATCTTATATTTGAAAAATACCTACTTATATCTATATTCTCATACCCAGGGATCTCAGCTCTTTCAAACTTTACAGCTTTCTCTCCTAAAGGTTTAGTAGCATCTATGCCTAACTTGTCTGTTACTCCTCTTAAATCATGGGATGGTTCTAAGGATGAACCTAATGCCTCAGGAATTACTACCATATCTAAACTAGCTTGAGATCTTGTTGTAATAGCCCATTCTATATCCTGCAGGTCAAATATGTCCACATCCCCATCTACTATCACTACTTGTTTTAAGTCCTTATTAGAACCTAAAGCTGCTATAATAGCTGATTTTCCATCTCCTTCATTATGCTTGTTTATAGAGGCAAAAGCATTAAATCTATATCGCCCACCCTCTGTTACATTCACATCTATTACATCTACTTGATTTTTTAGATAATTGTATAATTCCACTTCTCTAATAAGTCCATTGGACACATGCTCTTCTCTACAGGGGAATGCTGCTTGGAATATGGGATTATTCCTATGGGTTACCGTATCTATCTCTATGATTGGATGAGGAGCTTGTGCACCATAATATCCCATTAATTCTCCAAAGGGACCTTCTAATTCTCTCTTTCCTGGCACTAGTCTTCCTTCTAATACTATCTCTGCATAAGCTGGTACCAATAAATCCACCGATTCACATCTAACCAATTCTAAAGGTTCCCCTCTTAAGGCACTATCTATTTCATATTTATCTACTCCATAAGTAGCAGAAGGCACTTGACTAGCCATCAAAAATGGTGCATCATAGCCTAGAATTATAGCTATCTCTAAAGCTTTGTTCTGTTTTTCCAATTCTAAAAAATCATTGGTAAGCTTTGGCGATGCTATAAGAGCTGAAAGTTTATTGCCTCCATTTACTTGGAACCTTCTTACAGAGGTAAAATATTTTCCCGTTTCTGGATCCTTTATTACCATTATTCCTGCAGTAATAAATTGGCTTGAATCCTTACCTTGAAATTTAGGAATAGGTAATATTCTAGGTAAATCTATATTTCTTCTAATTATATTTTCCTTTACAGGGCCCTTTTCAACTACCTTATATGGCTGGGGATTTGCTATAGCATCCATAAATTTAAACAATCGATTTTTATGATTCATAAGGAGTAATTCATATATTATTTCCCTATCTCCATAAAGACCTCCAGCTACTTTTACAGAACTTCCTTTAACTCGATTAAAAAGTATAGGCCTTTTATTTCTAAAGTATTTAAGTACTCCTCCTATTTCATATTCTGGATTCACTTCTCTATCACATTCTAATAGCACTCCCATCCTATCCATTTCCTCTAAAGTATATCTAAGCATTTGTTTCTCCAAACTATCCCCTCCTTTCTTCATTGACCTTTCCAGCGATTTACTAGATTATTATCAATCCCCATCATATCCAGTATTCTTCCCGTCATGTTTAAAACTATGTCTTCTATAGTTTCTGGATGATTATAAAATCCTGGACTAGGTGGAAATATGGTAACTCCCAATCTAGATAGTTTTAGCATATTCTCTAGATGTATGGGGCTTAAGGGGGTTTCCCTAGGAACTAAAATCAACTTCCTTCCCTCTTTAATAGTTACATCACAAGCCCTAGTCAATAGATTGTCAGAAAAACCATTGGCTATACTGGATAAAGTTTTCATAGAACAAGGAACAACCACCATACCATCTACCTTAAAAGACCCACTGGCTATAGGAGCTGCAAAATTTTTATTATCATGAAAATAGGTAGCCATACCTTTAAGTTCATCTAAACTTACGCCACATTCATGATTTGTTACATACTCTCCCATGGTGCTTACCACTAAATGGGTTTCTATATTTAATTCCTTTAATGCTTTAAGAAGAGAAATGGCATATATGGAACCGCTTCCTCCTGATATTCCAACTACTATCTTCATGGCAATCCTCACTTTCTAGCCATTGACTAAGATCTTTTTTAATCATATCCCTATCAATGGAATAGGGGGACTTAAGCTTTGTTATCTATTATTTTAACACAACTATAAACTAATGTCCCCCTGAAATCCTATTAGTTATTCAACTTTATTTTCTTTATCTCCTCCGCCTTCCCATGGATCCAATCCTTTTTCCCAAGCATCTATATATTCATCCATAGTCATTATCTTAGCAAATATGCTTAAATCCTTAAGACCATATTCATGCATTTCTTCTGTTTTAGAATCACAGCAATCGCTTAGCGCTATTACCTTATAAGCTCTAGCTAGTGCATCTGTAGCTGTACTTCTAACACATACATTTGTCCAAACTCCTGTTACAACAACTGTATCTATATTTTCTTCTCTTAGATATAGGTCTAAATCAGTATATGCAAATCCACTATGTCTTCTCTTCGGTACTATATATTCTCCTTCTATAGGATATAGCTCTTCTATAAAATCCGAACCCCAAGTTCCTCTAACAGCGTGAACTGGCCTAACTTTAAAATCAGCATCGTTTTCCCTGTGAGCTTCTTGAATGTGTACTATTTGAACGTCGTCCCCTTCTCTTTCCCTTACCCATTTCATTAGATCTTGAAGATTTTTAGTTATTTCTTGCTCAAACAACTGGTACCGTGGTCCTTTTCCCTCAATAGTTATATCACGAAAATTAATATCTTCATTATA
>JAAYFV010000170.1 GCA_012728075.1 Tissierellia bacterium | reverse complement strand
ATACCATGGATAAAAGCAGTATTTAGATTTTTGTTTTCATATATATTTTCATAAATATAAGTGGAATCTTTTAAACTTTTCTTAAGTTTTTGATTTGAAATAAAACCATGTAGTAAAAATAATATAATTCCTATTATCCAAATATAAGGAAGGCTATTTTTTATGGTAAATTTATTTTTTTTAGTGGCATTTTCTTTAAATTGAATAGGGGATTCTACAATTTCATTATCATTTAGTTTTACCATCTCTTCTCTATTCCCTTCTAAATTTGGTATAGTTTCTTTATTTTGAACATTTTCTTCTATATAAGTCTTGTTTGAAAACTCCATAAATTTACTTGGAATAGGATTAAACTTGGTTTCGAAAGAGAAGGGTATAATTAGTTTAATTAAAAGCATAAGCCATAATATATAAGAAAATTTTTTTGGAGCCTTTTTAAATAAAAATCTTAAAACTAAAATAAATAAAATAATAATAGAAACTATAATGCTAGTATTAATTGTATTTAAAAATAATTTTTCCATTATTTTTCCTCCCTATGTTTCCTAATCATGGCCTCAATTTCTTTAAATTCAGCATCACTAAGTTTTTCTGCTCTTGTAAAAGCTGCAATAAATTTAGGCAATGAACCACCAAAAGATTTTTTAACATAATTACTGCTAAGGCCAGCATAAAAATCTTTTCTAGATATAGTTGATTTTACAATTCCATCTTCATTGATAATCACACCTTTGTTCTCAATTCTTTTTATCATAGTATAAGTAGTAGATTTCTTCCAATCAAATTTTTCAGCACAAATATCTACTAATTCAGAGGATTTTAGAGGCTCCCTTTCCCAAATTATCTCAGCTAATTCTGTTTCCATTTCACTTAAATTATATTTCACAATATCATCTCCTTAGTTTACATCATGTAGACTACAATTGTAGTTTACATGATGTAAACTAAATTGTCAAGGAAAAAATAATTAAAATTTTTATTTGAAATTATTTGTATATAACAACAAAAATAAAAAAAAGCGGACAATAAGTAAAAAAACATCAGCCTCAAATGCTGATGTTTTAAAAGTTTTGATGAGTAAATCTATAAGCCGTGTTCTGTCTAGGATGATCATCTATCTATGATCCATTGTTTCCAATGGATTCCTGCGACCTACCTTTGGAACAACAGCGGGCTACTGTCTTTTTGTGTTCCCTTTTGGTCTTGCTCCAGATGGGGTTTACAGAGCCGATTAGTCGCCTAATCGCTGGTGAGCTCTTACCTCACCTTTCCACCCTTGCCAGATAAACTGGCGGTATATTTCTGTTGCACTAGCCTTAGGGGCACCCCTACTGGACGTTATCCAGCATCCTGCCCTATGGAGCACGGACTTTCCTCATGCAAAATGCACGCGATCATCCGATTTACTCATCTAACAATATTTTTCATTTTATTTAGCATATTTACTATAGCATAATTTTATCGATTTTGCAAAGGATTTTTTTAGAAATCTTGTTTATTAATGTATAATATTCTACCACAGTTTTCACAATATACTATTTCACCCATATTTTTCAACCTATCTATAACAATAGTAGGTAACAACATATTACAACCACTACATCTATTGTCAATAATTTCCGCTAATGCATATCCTCTTGTTTTTTTCAAATTAACATAGGCATTAAGTATATCTTGTTCAATTTTTGGGGATATTTTTTCTTTTTCACTTATCTCCTCATAGGCCTTTAATTTAAGATCTTCAATAGTTTGGTTATATCCTTCAATTAAATTAATATATTCCAATTTTAACTCTTTGAAATCCTCTTTAAGTTTTGAAAATTCTTCCTTTAAGTTGTCTATTTTTTCCATTTGCTGGATAATCTCCAACTCTTTCTTATCAATCTCTTTCTGTATAGTCTCCCTTTCCTTATCTAAATAGCTTAATTGTTTTAAATCCGATATTTTTCCACCGTATAAATCTTTTTCCGTTTCCTTTAATCTATAGTATAAATCCCTAAGTAATAAATCGTTTCTATTCAGTCCTAGCTGATTAGTTTCAAGTCTTTTTTCTATATCTTTTAACCTATTTTCCATTTTTTCTAATTTTGCAGATATTGTTTTGACTTTTTCACCATCGGATATCTCTTTTAGCTTTAAATTTATATTCTTTAAATTATTGTCATGTTTATGAAGTTCTAATAATAATTCCAAGGTTCCCATATACCCACCTCCAAAGGGTTTAATAGACTACATAATTAGGGCTACTTTTATCAAATATCTCCATTTGAAGAGCCCCCTTTGTTTTTTCATATAGATATTCTTCTATTACAGGCAAAATTACCTTCTCCGTATGATAATGACCTGCATCTACTATGGTCAATCCTAATTCTTGTCCATACTGAGCATCGTGGTATTTTATATCACCAGTAATATATATATCTGCTCCATGTAAATAAGCATCATAAATAAAAGAAGATCCACTGCCACCACATACTGCAACTTTTTTAATATCCTTTTCCATAAAGCCATATACTATTAGATGATCCACTTTTAACTTTTTCTTTATTTTATCCAGATAATTGCTTAATGGAATTTTTTCTATTTCTCCAATCCTTCCATAGCCAAAGATCTCACCCTGATTTACTAGAGGATATATATCATAAGCCACTTCTTCATAGGGATGGGCCTTTATCATCTTGTTAAGTACCCTTTTTAAATCTTTTTTTTGAACTATGGTCTCAATCCTAGTTTCCTCTACTTTCTCCAATTCATAGGTTTTCCCTATATATGGATTGGTCCCTTCCTGAGGCATGAAGGTGCCTATTCCTTCTATATTATAAGTGCAATGGCTATAATTTCCAATCCAGCCTGCACCTTCATCTCCTAATATATTGCGTATCTTATCACTATGATTATTTGGAACAAATACTACCAACTTATATAGAGGTTCTTCATAAACTACATTTAATGGTTTGGTTTTTTTAATTTCAAGAACCTGAGCCAAAGTATCATTTACACCATTTAAGGTTAAATCCAAATTGGTATGAGCATTGTATACTACTATATCCTCCTTAATAATATTATATATTAATTTTTCTTTTGGGTTTAGTCTTGTTATGGATTTTAAAGAATTGAATATCAACGGATGATGGGTTATGATCATATGAGCTTTTATTTCCAATGCCTTTTGAAATACTTCCTCTGTTAAGTCTAAAGATAATAATACCTTTTCAACTTCCTTTTCTGGATCTCCTATTTGAAATCCTGTATTATCCCATTTTTCTACTAAATGTCTTGGTGCCCATCTATCCAATAGACCAACTATTTCAATAGCTTTCAATTTCTTTTAGCACCTCCTTTAACTCTAATATCTCTTTATTTAACTTTTCATATCTTTCCTTAGCTTTATTGGTGTTTTTATCTTCTAGCTCTATTATTATATTTTTTAATCTTTTTATTTTATCATGGATAAACTCCTTTAGCAGTGGGTCTTTATTGTGTATTAGCTTTTCACCTACTTCATAATATATATCTTTAGTTACATAGGATTTTCCTTTTTTAGCATATATTATTTCATAAAACTTACCATCTTCTTTTACCAATGATTCATCTATTATTTCAAAATTATTTTCATATAAATATTCTCTTAACTCCCTGGAGGCTATATTAGGTTGAAGTATAAAATAGGTGATAGAATCCCTTTTAGTCTTGTCCTTATCTAATATATCCCGTATAAGTAATCCTCCCATACCTGCTATTATTACTGTATCTACTTCAAAAGGTCTTATTGGCTCTAGTCCATCCCCTAATCGTATTTCTATATTCTCTATATTGTCCATATGATTTGTTGAATTTACGTAATTAATAATTTTATTTAAAGAATTTTGGCTAATATCTGTAGCTATTACCTTTTTTGCTATGCTTTTACTAATCAAATATACAGGAATATACCCATGATCTGTTCCTATATCTCCAACTATTGTGTTTTTAGGCACATAATTAGCTATCTTCTTTAATCTATCTGATAATTGCATATGATTCTTCCTTTCAATAATTTTTCTACAATTAAAGATTCGCTTAAAAGCGAATCTTTAATCTATTCTAGAAAATCCTTTAACTTTTTACTCCTACTAGGATGTCTTAATTTTCTTAAAGCTTTTGCTTCTATCTGCCTAATTCTTTCCCTTGTTACATCAAATTCCTTACCTACTTCTTCTAAAGTCCTAGCCCTTCCATCATCTAAACCAAACCTCAATCTTAATACTTTTTGTTCCCTTGGAGTTAGCGTGTCTAATACATCTATTAACTGTTCTCTTAACATTATATATGTTGCTGCTTCAGCAGGAGCTAGAGCATTATCATCTTCAATAAAATCTCCTAAATGACTATCCTCTTCTTCTCCTATTGGAGTTTCCAGTGAAACTGGCTCTTGGGCAATTTTCATAATTTCCCTTACCTTTTCTACTTCCATATCCATTTCCTTCGCAATCTCTTCAGGTGTTGGATCTCTTCCTAGTTCTTGAACCAATTGCCTTTGAACCCTTATTAATTTATTTATGGTCTCCACCATATGCACTGGAATCCTAATAGTCCTAGCTTGATCAGCAATAGCTCTAGTGATAGCTTGGCGTATCCACCAGGTAGCATAGGTACTAAACTTATATCCTTTTTTATAGTCAAACTTTTCCACTGCTTTCATTAAGCCTAGATTTCCCTCTTGGATTAGGTCTAAAAACAGCATTCCTCTACCTACATATCTCTTGGCTATACTAACAACAAGCCTAAGATTAGCTTCTGCTAGTCGTTTTTTAGCTGTTTCATCTCCTGCTTCCATTCGTTTTGCTAACTCTATTTCTTCTTCAGCTGTTAATAGAGGGATCTTGCCTATTTCTTTAAGGTACATCCTCACTGGATCATCAACACTTACGCTTTTAGGCACAGATAGATCTTCTGTATTTACTTCATCTTCATCTCCTTCTTCATCATCGGACTCAAGGAGCAAATCCTCTTCCTTATCTCCTACTATATCTATACCCATATCCTCTAGTCTTAAATATATGTCGTCTATTTGTTCCACATCTATCTCAATATCTTCCAAGGCATCAGCTATTTCTTTATATGTTAACATACCATTTTTCTTACCTTTTTCAATTAATTTTTTTACAGCCTCTATTTTATTCTTTTCAATTTTCCCCTCATCTATGTTTTTATGTTCCAATGCTGCTCCCTCCCTTCCAAGCATTTTATTTGTATGCTTCTAATTGTTTGTCTATTTCTGTTAGTCTTAAGCATAGAGATTTGAACTGGCTCTCATAGACTTCATCTTTATACTTATTTGCCTCTATTCTTTGTATTTCCTCAGTTATCTGTTTTCTTTCAAGTTTTAATTTTGAAAATTCAATTGTATCTATTAAATCTTTTATTAGTACATATTTGTCTTCAGGCATAAAAAGTATCTCCTTAGATAGGATTTCTTCTACAATAGCCATATCTATATTTTCTTTGTTTTTAACCTTTTCTAGTATAAGGTTTGTATCTATTCCTGTCAACTGATTATTGTCTTTATATTGATTAAATATGATATTTGCCAATATATTACATTCATAATTTAAAAAATCTTTCTCCTTTAGATGTTCTTTTATTAGCTCAAAATATTCATAGCTTTCTATCATCAATTTTATTAAAGTTTTTTCTGCTGTTAAATGAGCAGGCTCTAATACAGCCTTTATAGGAATTATTTTACTTTTATTATTCCTATATTCCTTATTAATATACTTGTCCTTGCGGATTGGCTTATTATCTTTAAAACTTTCCCCAAATACTTCCTTTTTTATTGCTTCTTTAGATATGCCAGTTTCTAAAGAGATCTTATCTATATATACATCTTTTTCTATTGGACTTTTTAATTTTCTTAATTCCTTTGCTATTTCCTTCGTAAACTTTATCTTCTCTTCTGGATTAGCTATATTAAACTTAAGTCTATTTATATATATTTGGTACTCTATAAAGTTTAATGCTTTTGCCATTAGATTTTGAAATTCTTTTGATCCATTATTATTTATAAAATCATCTGGATCCTGGTCAGAAGGTAATATAATCACTCTAGGCTCTACCCCTTCTTCTCTTAATATATTTAAAACCTTTATAGTAGCATTTATTCCTGCAGTATCTGAATCATAACAGATGTATATATCCTTACCATATCTTTTAATTAACCTTCCTTGCTCTCTAGTAAAAGCCGTTCCTAAGCTAGCTACAGCATAATTAATTCCATGGTTATATAAAGCTATTACATCCATATAACCTTCTACTAATATAATCCTTTCCCTATTGGAATGCTTTTTAACCAAATTTAATCCATATAGATTATTTCCCTTTGAAAATACTAAGGTATCTTTAGAATTTAAATATTTTGGCATAGAATTGTCTAGTACCCTTCCTCCAAATCCAATTACTCTACCCTTGGTATCTATGATGGGAAACATTATTCTATTTCTAAACTTGTCATAGTAGCCAGAATTATCTCGTCTCCTGCCAATGAGACCTGCTTTCTCTATATCTGAATCTTCATATCCTTTATTTTTTAAATAATCATATATGCTATTCCAACTATCTAGAGCATATCCTAAGCCAAATTGATTTAATACATTTTTACTAATATTTCTACTTTTTAAATACATTAAAGCTTCTTTATTGTTTATTAAGTTGTAATAATAAAACCTAGCTGCTTCTTTATTAATTTCATATATAGTTTTTTTATCCTGTTCTAGTTTTTTATCAACTTTCTTTTCCTCTAAAGGTATACCTAGTATATCAGCTAGATATTTTATTGCTTCGGGAAATGTTAAATTCTCTATTTTCATAATAAAGGAAATAACATCTCCCCCTTCTCCACATCCAAAACAATGGAAAAGTTGTTTGGTCTGAGATAAAGTAAAGGATGGCGTTTTTTCATTGTGAAAAGGGCATAAACCTATATAGTTATTACCGCTCCTCTTTAAAGATACATATCTAGATACTATATCTACAATATCACTGGTCTCTCGAACCTTTTCAATTATTTCATCATTTATTACATATGACATAAATTACCACCTTGCACTTCCCATTTGTTGAAAAGAGCACTTTATTTATATTCGACAAAAATTTAAATAATCCTTCTTTTTTTTAATATTTTTCCCAAGCTTTTGGTATAAATAAGTCTTTAAACAAATTTACAGCATATCTATCTGTCATTCCTGCAATATAGTCACATATTATATCTTCTTTTGAAAATATATTTTCCCTGTATAGATTTTTATGTTCTTCAGGTAGCATATCGTAATTATCTAAATAATAATAATATAGTTCTTCTATTATATACTTGGCTTTTCCCTCTTCCCTTTTAGCTGCTGAATTTAAATAAACCCTTTCAAACATAAATTGTCTCAATTTTTCCGTATAGTATCCAATTTCTTCTCCCATGGATATCTTTTCTTTTCCTAAACTATTTTCAATTACATCCAATATCATGGTATTAATTCGTTCTCCATGATATTGACCTAATTTTTTAATGCAATCTTTAGGTAATTCTTCCATTTTTATAATATTTGCTCTAATAGCATCATCTATATCATGATTAATATAAGCGATGCGATCAGCTATCCTAACTACTTCACCTTCTAAAGTTTCTGGTCTATTCTCACCTGTATGTTTAACTATTCCATCTTTTACTTCATAAGTTAGATTTAGCCCAATTCTTGAATGACTATGCTCTAGATACTCTACTACTCTAAGGCTTTGTTTATTATGTTTAAAGCCCTTTGGATTTAGTTTACCTAATACCACCTCGCCTGTATGTCCAAAAGGCGTGTGACCTAGATCATGTCCTAAAGCTATAGCTTCAACTAAGTCTTCATTTAATCTTAATGCCCTAGCTAATGTTCTAGATATTTGAGCTACTTCTAAAGTATGGGTTAACCTAGTCCTATAATGATCTCCTTCTGGTGCAATAAACACCTGAGTCTTATGCTTCAATCTTCTAAAAGATTTGGAATGAATAATTCTATCCCTATCCCTTTGAAATTCCGTTCTTACACTACACTTTTCTTCATTCAATCTTCTCCCCTTAGTATTTTCGCTTAGTATAGCTAATGGGGATAGAGTATCCCTTTCGTATTTTTCAATTTGATTACGTATATTCATAATATACATACCCCTTTACAGAAAAATAGAACAAAGATTCAGTCTTCCTTAAGCCTTTACTCAATAAAACAAAATTAAGTGGCTATATATATATACAACATAAATTTGCATAATCCTTCATTTTTGAAATTATTTTTCTTTTATATTAAATCCATAAATAGATAAACACTAATATAAAATTAAACAATTGAAATAATAAAAATGACACTTAAGAAATAAAAGAAGTGTTGTACAATCAACACTTCTAATCCATTATCTCTTCACCAAAATTTTCTTTCATATGCTCTATTACTATCCCAGCAGTTTCCTCTACTGCCTTGTTGGATACATCTATCACTGTACAATCTAGTTTTTCCATAATCTTTTTAGAATATTCAAGTTCTAGCTTAATACGCTCTATACTTGCATAGTTGGCATTATTGCTCAGACCTAAAGATTTTAATCTTTCTTGTCTTATTTCATTTAATTTAAACGGATTTGCTATAAGCCCAAAAACCCTCCTTTTATCTTTAAGAAATAACTCTTCTGGGGCTGGAACTTCTGGTACCAAGGGTACATTTGCTACTTTAAAATTCTTGTGGGCTAAATACATGCTTAAGGGGGTCTTTGAAGTTCTAGATACTCCAACCAACACTATATCTGCCTTTTTAATTCCCCTTGTATCCTTTCCATCATCATATTTAACAGCAAACTCTACTGCTTCTACTTTTTTAAAATATTTTTCATCTAACCGTCTTATAAGACCTGATTCCCTTTTAGGTTCATATCCAAGAACTTGCTCCAATGCATTTAAAGCAGGTGTCATTAAATCTACAACAGGTATTCCATATTCCTCCCCCATCTCTATTATGAAATTTTTCAATTTTTCAATAACTATGGTATATATTATTATACACTTCTCATTTTTAGCTTCTTCAAATATCTCCATTATCTGTTCTTCATCTGTTATATAAGGGAATCTCCGTAATTCATACTTATCGGGGTTAAACTGACTTACAGCAGCTCTAGCCACTTGTTCTCCCGTTTCTCCTATGGAGTCGGATAATACATATATTGCAATACTCTTGTCCATAATATCACCCCTATTCATTATTTCCTAGGTCTACAAAAAGTCTAGTAATAGTAGTTTTAGTAATTCTACCTACTATTTTATAGGCTTTTTCACCTTTATCTGTTAATACTGTTTCTACTACAGGGATGCTGTCTATTTCATGTTCTATTAATTTTATAGCAGCTTCTAAAACCATTTCATCTGGAGTAGTCACTACTATATTAGGCATTCGGGTCATAATCACACCTACTGGTGTTTTATATAGATCTAAGCCTCCTATAGCATTTTTTAAAAAATCTTTTCTAGATACTACTCCAGAAAGATATCCATTGGAAGTTACATATATAGTACCTACGTCTTCTAAAAACATGGTAACTATTGCGTCATAGATACTACTCTCCTCATCTACTACAACAGGTACAGATTTCCTTTCCGCTACTTTTATCTCCTTGATTTTTTCTGATATAAAGCTTAAAGTAGTCTTTCCAGTATAAAAATAACCTACTTTAGGCCTTGCGTCTAATATACCTGACATTGTAAGTATAGCTAAATCTGGGCGGAGAGTTGCACGGGTCAATTTTAGTTTTTTTGCAATATTTTCACTAGTTATTGGCTGATTGTACTTAACTATATCTATAATCTTCTCCTGCCTTTCACTTAATTGAATAGAAATCACCACCCTTTTTCAGTGCCAATTTAAACGGCAATTATAACGACAAAAGGCAATTTTACATAATCTTTATTATTTGACTATCTTGGACAGGTCACATATCATTAACATAGTTTCAGCTATTTTAGACAATAAGCTCAATCTATTTTCCCTTAATTCTTCATCATCTACCATTACCATTACATGATCAAAGAAATTATCAACAGGTTCTCTTAGTGCTATAAATTGTTCCAATGCTTTATCATATTCTTTTTTATTTAGCCAAGTTATTACCTTATCTTCAATACTATTAAAAGCCTCGTATAGCTCTATCTCCTCTTCTTCGACTAAAAGTTCTCTCTTGACTTCCATAGAACTAGCCTTTTCCCCTAAGTTTATAACCCTATTAAAAGTTGTCAATACTTCTTCCAAGCCTTTATTTTCTATATAATCGTTTAATTTGTCCGCTCTAAGTTTTAAATCATATACATCATCTGTTTCTGTGCTTAATACTCCATCGATTATATCATATCTTATACCCATATCACTAAATATATTTTTTATTCGACCATTGAAAAACTCAAGTATCTCCTGTTTTGTATTTTCATAGTCAAATACCAAACTGTTTTCATCTACGTATATATATAAAGCAAAGTCTACTATATCTCCTAAATTCAAATTTAGTTTTCTATCCAATATTATATTTATTATACCCAAGGCTTGCCTTCTTAGCCCATAAGGGTCTTGAGAACCTGTAGGCTGTATACCTATAGCAAAACTTCCTGCAATAGTGTCTAATTTATCTGCAATACTAAGGATGGCTCCAGCAGTAGTAGTGGGCAATTGATCCCCTGCAAATCTTGGAAGATACTGCTCATATATAGCTAAGCTTACTATTTCATTCTCCCCAGATTGTTTAGCATACTCCATACCCATTTTCCCTTGAAGTTCTGTAAATTCATCTACCATCTTAGTTACTAGATCAGCTTTAGAAAGATAGGCTGCTCTCTCGATATTTTTTTTGGTTTCCTGCCCTACTTCCAAATAGTTGCCAATCTTTTCTGCCAATTTTTGCACTCGAATGGTTTTATCATATAGGGTTCCTAACTTTTCTTGAAATATTATATTGTTTAATTCTTCTACATAATCTTCTAGAGGCTTCTTAATATCCTCATAATAAAAGAATTTAGCGTCTTCAAGGCGTGCTCCTAAGACTTTTTCATTGCCTTTTGTAACTATATCTATATGTTTTTCGTTCCCATTTCTTACAGTTATGAAATAAGGCAGTAGCCTTCCTTTATCATCTACTACTGGAAAATAACGCAAATGTTCTTTCATAGGTGTTATAACTACATCCACTGGTAGTTGTAAATACTCATCTTCTATTCTTCCTATCAATGGGGTAGGATATTCCACTAAATAGGTAACTTCTTCTAATAATTCAGCATCCATTAGTAGATTGCCACCCTTTTCTTTTGCTAATCTTTCAGAACCATATTTAATAATATCCTTTCTTTTGTTTTGATCTACTATTACATAATTTTCTTCTAAGATTTTAAAATACTCATCTACTGAGTTTACTTCAATATGGCTACTACCTAAAAATCTATGTCCTCTAGTTATATTTCCCACCTTAATTCCTTCCAAATCAAAAGGTACTACACTTTCGTTGTAAAGGGATACAATCCATCTTATTGGTCGAGCAAATCTAATATTTTTACCTCCCCATCTCATGGATTTAGGAAATACTATAGATTTAATTATATTGGCCATATTTTTTGACAATACTTCCTCTGTCATTTTCCCGTTTTTTACTACATTAGCATATACATATTCCTCTCCATTATAATCTTGAAAACTGATTTGATCTATATCTATTCCTTGCCCTCTCATAAAACCTTGAAGAGCTTTCGTAGGATTCCCTTTTTCATCATAAGCAATTCCTTTTGCAGGACCCTTTATCTTTTCTTCTATAGTTTCTTGTTTGTCTCCTAATCCCTCTATAATAAGAACTAATCTCCTAGGAGTGGCATAGGTTTCAATACTTTCATATTCTATTCTTTGCTCTTTTAAAAGATTTTTCATATTATTCTCAAGTTGAGCCAATGCATTGCCAATAAATCTTGCTGGTAACTCCTCTACTCCAATTTCTAATAGGTACTTATTATTCATTTCTACTACCCCCTTCTTTTAATAGAGGATATCCTAAACTTTCCCTTTGTGCTATGTATTTAGATGCAACCATTTTAGCCAAGGACCTAACTCTTGATATATAATGAGTTCTTTCAGTTACAGATAAGGCTCCTCTAGCATCTAGCACATTGAAAGTATGGGAACACTTTAGCACATAATCATAGCTGGGAAGGACTAATCCTTCTTCAATATTATTAATAGCTTCTTCTTCATATATATCGAATAGATTTCTAAGGGTTTCTATATTTGCTTTTTCGAAACTATATACAGAGTGTTCATATTCAGCTTGTTTAAATATATCTCCATATGTTATATTTTCATTCCATTTTATATCAAATATATTGTCCACATCCTGTAAATACATGGCAATTCTTTCTAAACCGTAGGTTAATTCTGCTGATTCCAATTCACAATTGATACTTCCTACTTGTTGGAAATAAGTGAATTGTGTAATTTCCATACCATCTAACCATACTTCCCATCCTAAACCCCAAGCACCTAATGTGGGAGCTTCCCAATTATCCTCTACAAATCTAATATCATGCTTTAGAGGATCTACTCCTATTTCTTTTAAACTATCTAGATAAGTATCCTGTACATTGTCAGGGGATGGTTTTAATATTACCTGTAATTGATGATGTTGATATACTCTATGGGGATTTTCACCGTACCTAGCATCTGCTGGTCTTCTTGATGGTTCTACATATACCACCTTCCAAGGTTCTGGTCCTAAGGCTCTTAAAAAAGTATGAGGGCTCATGGTACCAGCACCTTTTTCCACATCATAAGGCTCTAATACTGTACATCCTTTACTTCCCCAATAGTTTAGTAATTTCAGATACAATTCCTGAAAGTACATATGTTTAAACCTCCTCATTTACTTAATTTATAAATACAAAAAACCTTTACATCCCTATAGGGACGAAAGGTTACTTCCGCGGTTCCACCCTATTTAATACCTGATGGTATTCCCTTCAATAAAATATGCTCAGAAGTGCCTTTTATCAACATTTTATACTAGGCTTTCACCAACCCTAGCTCGCTTTAATATACATATTGACTTTTTCTTCTTCATTGCATACCAATTTGAATTTACTATATAGTTTATAATCTAACAAAAAATACATAGCTTGTCAATACGATTGTTCATTCATCCCTTATCTACTATCAATCCACTAAATTATTTATATTGATTATTTCACCATCTTCTTTTTCTATTTCTATGGTGCATTTAGCAATAATAGCAGAACCTAAACTTATTAAAGCTAATGGAACCGATATTATAGTGCCTAAAGCTGCGGCTGTTACTGGTATATTCATGATTGTTTCTCCATCTTTTTTAACACTAATCCTGGTTACATTACCTTTTCTTAATATCTCCTTTACTTTATCAATCATCTGTTCTCCTCTATGGGAGATATTGTCAGTCCAAGATTTTCTACTTTCTTCTATTAAAATTATAGCTTCTACTACATCCCCTTCTGTTTTTTCTAAAGCTTCTTTGGCTTCTTTAAAGGTAGCAGCAGTTCGTGCTATTACGGCATCGATCTTTTCTAAGGATATGTCCATTTTATACCCCTCCATTATTTATCATTGATTTTAACATATTTAAAGAATTAAATTCTTTTCTATCTATCTTATTTAATATGTATTTTTCCATAATAGCATGTAATTTAAACGTAGTACTTTCAGGTATTTTTAGGTATATTACTTCATCTAATGGAGTATATAATAGTAATTTCATTGCTTTATACATATTTAAATCCATTTCTTCGCAATGAGAATCCTTATAAAAACAATTTTTACACACTATCCCACCTTTTTCTATATTAAATTTTACTACATCTAAATTCATGCTGCCACAATTAACACATTTATTTAAATAAGGCTTGTAGCCTAAAAAAGAAATATATTTTAATTCATAAGCAAGAATAAATTTAAGAAAATCTTCGTCTAATTTAGATAATACAAATAATCCTTTACGTAACAAAAAAAATATTTTTTCATTTGGTTCTTCTTCCATAATAGATAAATCTGTTAATTCCAACAAATAAGAACCATACATTAATCTATTGATATTTTCCCTTATGGAATAAAAAGAATCTATTATATCTCCTTGGTTTATATAATAAAAATTTCTCCCTTTATATAATTGATATTCATTATAAGAAAAAGCCTGGGTGTTGGCAATTAACTGGGATTTAGGTCTATAAGCTCCCCTAGCCATGGCTTGAATCTTTCCATGTTTTAGGGTATATATAGTCAATATTTTACTAGTTTCTCTAAATCTAAATTCTTTCAATACTATTCCCTCTGTTTTTGTTAGCATTTATTTAACCTTTCTATTTATAGCCAAAATAGCGTAATTTGTTTTCCTTTTCTCTCCAATTTTTCTCTACCTTAACCCATAATTGTAAATTTACTTGACTACCTAATAGTTTTTCTATATCTAATCGTGCACTTTTCCCAATTTCCTTTAGCATTTGTCCTCTTTTACCTATTATAATACCTTTATGGGACTCCTTTTCACAATATATAGTTGCATGAACATCTATTAAATCCTTATCTTCCCTCTTTTCTATACTGTCTATAGCTACAAAAATACCATGGGGAACTTCTTCCTTTAGATATTCCAAAGCCTTTTCTCTAATTATTTCTGATATAATAAGTCTTTCTGGTTGATCAGTTATCATATCCTCTGGAAAATATTGAGGTCCCTCTGGTAATAATTTTTTTATTGTTTCTACATACTTATCTACATTGGTTCCGTTTATGGCAGATACTGGTATTATATAACTAAACATGTTTAAATCGTCGTATTTTGATACTAGTTTGTCCATTTGCTGTTGGTCTATCTTATCTATTTTATTTATTAACAGGATTATTGGAGTTTTTATATCCTTTAACTGGTTTATAATATAGTTGTCTAATCTTCCTGTTTTCATACTTTCATCTACCATAAAAGTTACTATATCTACTTCTTCTAAGGTACTTTTTGAAACTTTCAGCATATATTCTCCTAATTTATTTTTGGGTTTTTGAATCCCAGGAGTATCTAGAAATACTATTTGACAATCTTCTTCTGTATACACTAACTGTATCTTATTTCTTGTAGTTTGGGGTTTATCTGATATAATAGATATTTTTTCTCCAATTATGTGATTAAGCAATGTGGATTTACCTACATTTGGTCTTCCTATTACTGTTACAAAGCCTGATTTATACATATAATCACTCCTGTACTATTTTAAATCTTCTGGCCCAAAACTATGGGGCAATAATTCATCTAGGGTATATTCTCTGTAATCATCTTCAGAGTTTGCTACTATTACTATAGCATCTTTACCAAATTCCCTTATAACCTGTCTACACACTCCACAGGGATAAGTATAATCAGAATCTCCTACTACTGCAATAGCTTTTATCTTTTTATGCCCTTCCGATATAGCTTTAAATATAGCAGTCCTTTCAGCACAAAGGGTTGGCGAATAGGATGATATTTCAATATTACAACCAGTATAAATACTTCCATCTTCTGTTAATACAGCTGATCCTACCCTAAATTTAGAATAGGGTACATAAGCTTTTTTCTGAGCTTCTAAAGCCCTTTTTATTAAATATTTTCTATCCATACTATCTCTCCTTTAATAGTAAAATTATTTTCTTCATACTATCCTCCATTAGCCAATTACTTGAAATACTAGTACACCTATTATTATACCTAATAATGCACCAGATATCACTTCAAACAAAGTGTGTATTTTCCCTTCTATTCTACTTTCTCCTACTAAAACAGCCATAAAAAACGCAAGGGTAGAGACTAATATATTATTAGCTTCAAAGGCAATTATAGTGGCCACACAAAAGGATACAGCTGTATGCCCACTAACAATTCCCCCTTGAAAAGGAGTACCTCTCCCTCTATAATGTTTGGTTTTTATTCCTATAGTCGATAAAATTACCAATACTAAAGCTACAAAGGTTAAATGAACTGGAGATTTTTTAATCTTAAATAGTATTCGATTAGTATAGGGATTTAATCTATCAAAAAAAAGCAAATATCCTACTATTAAAGAATTAATTGCTGCTATTAAAACCCCACCAGCAGCTACATCTTTTGCTATTCGAGCTAATGGATGAAAATCTTCCGTTATTAAGTCTATAGTCCTTTCTATAGCTGTATTTATCATCTCAGTGATAAATACCAATGATATAGTAAAAAAGAGCAATAAAAGTTCTCCCCTTGAAAAATCAAAAAACAAACTTAGTAAGATAACTATTATAGATATTACAAAATGAATTCTCATATTTCTTTCAGTTTTTAAGGTATATATTATACCAGAAACAGCGTAGTTAAAGCTTTCTATTAAAGATCTAGACTTCATAACATTCTCCTACTTTTCATCTTTAAATATTTTTAGTCTTTTCATTACTTCTTTTTCTTTATTCCTCATAATAGATTTTTCTTCTTCCTCCATATGATCGTAGCCTAATAAATGAAACATACTATGAGCTGTTAAATATGCTACCTCCCTTATGAAAGAATGTCCATAAATTTTAGATTGTTCTAATGCCCTTTCAGCAGAAATGACAATATCTCCTAATATAGGTACAGGTAGTGAAACATCCTCTTCTAAAGGAAAAGATAATACATCTGTTGGACTATCTATATTTCTATATTCTTTATTCAGCTGTTTTATCTCTTTATCGTCTACAAAAGATATACTTATTTCATAATCTAAAGATTTATATTCTAATATTAGGCATTCTTTAATTACTTGTTCTAATAATTCATATATTTTTTCATCTATATTAACTCCTTCTTGTCTGTTGTCTATATATATTTTCATCTACAACTCTCCTTTATCTTTAGCTAATTCCAAATTTGGGTATTCTATCCTTTCATGGAATATTCCCATCATAATGGTTGAAAAGGCATTGGCAATTGTATTTAAATCCTTAAGAGTCAAATTACATTCTTCTAATTGTCCATCCTGGAGTTTTCCTTTAATAATATTTCTTATCATTTCTTCTATATTTTTTTTAGTAGGTTCTTTAAGGGATCTAACAGCGGCTTCAGTAGAATCTGCTAACATAACTATGGCTGCTTCTCTAGTTTGAGGCTTAGGCCCTGGATATCTAAAATCTTCAATGTTGACTTCTTTTGACTCATTTTCTTTTAATGCCTTGTGGTAAAAATAGGATACTGTTGTATCCCCATGATGTTGAGCAATAATATCTATTATCTCTTCTGGTATATTATACTCTTTTGCTAAAGCTATACCATCTTTTGTGTGATTAGTAATTATCAAAGTACTCATATTGGGTTTTAGTTTATCATGTGGGTTGTCCATTCCCAATTGATTTTCCTTAAAGAAATAAGGTCTTTTAAGTTTTCCTATATCATGATAATAAGCTCCCACCCTAGCTAATAGAGGGTCTGCTCCAATAGCTTCTGCAGCCCTTTCACTTAAATTCCCTACAATTATGCTATGATGATAAGTTCCCGGTGCCTCTAATAACAAGCGTTTTAAAAGAACCTGATTAGGATTAGATAGTTCTAACAACTTTAAAGGAGTTACAATTTTAAATATATTTTCCCATATGGGTAAAGTTCCTATTGTCAATACAGCACAAAATAGACCATTGAGCATTCCATAACCGCTTTTAGCTATTACATCAATGCCTTCTAACTTTTTTATCAATCCAAAGGATACAATAGTTAATACATTTGATATGCCTATTAGAAGCCCATTTATCAATATATTGTATCTCTGTTGTTGCTTAGTAACCATATAAGCTCCTATACTACCACTTACTAAATACATTGCAATTATAGTCTCATCTAATTTTAACATAAAACCTAAAATAAATATTATAAACATATTAACTATTAAAGATAATCTTATATCTATCAATATTGCAATTAAAAGGGCAGCTGTAGATACAGGCATTATAAAAGGTGATATATTATAGGTACCTTCGGATATTAATATTATAGTGGTGATTATGATGATTAATATTAAGAGCATATTTCCTTCTAATACTTCCCTATTGAATAGATAGATGTATCCAAATATAATTATCTGCAATAATAATATTAGTATCACAATACCTACAACAGTTCTTCTATCATATCCATCCTTTTCCTTCAACAATCCTGATTCTCTAATTAAATCTAGAGTATGACTATCTATAACATCCCCTTTTCTTACAATTACTTGATGCTCTTTTATAATAACAGGTTCTACTTTAGCTATTTCCTCTTCTTTTCTCCTCTTTGTAGCTTCTTCATCTATAAACTTATTTGGTTGTATAGTGCTAGTTAAAAGAGCTATGCCCAATTTTTTTTCGTTTTCACTAAGATCTATTGTTTCAAAAGTTTTTTCTATATTGCCCTTTTCGTATTCTAAATCTTCTTCTCTTATCCCTACTCCCATTATTTGACTAATCAAATCATATAAAGTGTTTTCAAAATTATCCAACTCATCTTCACTTAATCTCAAGGCAATATAATATTCGTTTTTGGAAAGGAGAATTCTAGATTCTTCTCCTAAAACTTCTACCTTTTTACTTAGAGTTAATGTTTCATCAGCTTGAAGTTTCCTTACTTTGTCAAAGAATTCCTTAATATTGTTTTTCATGGTCATCTGTACTGATGGACTTAATCTATATCTAGGTTCAACATTATTAGCTGCCTCTGCTTTTAATTTCTCCGTGGCAATTTTATCCTCAATTTCTTTGGTAGCTCTTATCTCAAAAGGTGCAGTATCTCCAACTTTTACATCTATTTTTTTAGTCTCTACTTTTTGAATTGTAATAAAAAAAAGGATTGTAGTAAATAACAATAGTGTTATTATATTTAAATAGGTTTTCTTTTTTCTTTCATTCATAATTATTTTTCCCTTTTTGCTATTTTTCCCCTTTGTTTTTCTGTTCATTTGGGTAGCCCCCTTGTCTATCTACCTTCGTTTTCATATTTTTCATAAGCCTCAATTATCTTTTGAACTAGGGGATGCCTAACTATATCATATTTTGTTAAGTATACAAAATCTATACCTTCCACATTGCATAATATCTTTGAAGCTGATACTAAACCTGAAGATTTCCCCTTAGGTAAATCAATTTGAGTTATATCTCCAGTTATTATGGCTTTTGAGCCAAAGCCTAATCTAGTTAAAAACATTTTCATCTGCTCATTAGTGGTATTTTGCGCTTCGTCTAATATTACATAAGCAGAATCTAGAGTTCTCCCTCTCATATAAGCAAGGGGTGCTACTTCTATAAGACCCTTTTCCATAAGTTTTAAATAGGTTTCAAATCCTAGTATATCGAATAAAGCATCATAAATAGGTCTAAGGTAGGGATCTACTTTTTCTTGTAGATCTCCTGGTAAAAAGCCTAAGTTTTCACCAGCTTCTACAGCAGGTCTAGTTAATATAATCCTATTTACTTCTTTATTTTTAAAGGCATTTATAGCCATAGCCATAGCTAAATAGGTCTTGCCTGTCCCTGCTGGCCCAATGCCAAATACTATATCATTTTGTTTTATTCCATCAATATATCTTTTTTGTCCAAGAGTTTTAGGTTTTATAGTTTTCCCTGATGCAGTGATACATACTGTATCATTTAATAAATCTTGTATGTTTTCCTCTTTTCCTTCTAGAATTAACTGAACTGTATAAAGTAAATTTTGTTTTGTAAGTTTTTTTTCACTTTCAATTATTTCTATTAATTTATTTATTAGTCTTACTCCTAATTCTGCAGAAAGCCCATCCCCTATAATAATTAATTTTCCTTCTCTTAAAACTATTTCTACATCTAATTCTTCTTCAATTATATTTACATTTTCATCTAATTTTCCAAAAAGTTCTGGGATAACTCGATTATCCTTGATAACTATTTCTCTTTCTTGTTTCTCCTTTGTCAAAATACAAGCCTCCTTTATTCCATATTGATTATCTGTTTTTGACCAATATCTTCAACTACCTCTACTACAACGTAGGTAGATAATATACCATTTTTTACATCATATATTACATCTTTAAATTGTATTTCAGCTTCCTTTGGAATTTGTTTGTTCAACTCCTCTATGGCTTTGATATAAGAGGACTTTTTTAAAAACTCAATATTTTGTTTTACTTCTTTTCTTTCTACTTCCATGTATTCATATACAAATAATTTAAAAGGTAAATTAAACCTGCCACTGAAAGGTTTTATCTCTTTTGTGTTTTTAACATAATGTTCATAAGGTATATCCTCTTTAAAAAATTGAATACCCTTTTTTCCAAACTTTATTTCATGTATTTCCATCTTTTCGCCCGTTTCTTCTTCTACTACCTTCATTAAAGGTTCATCTACTCTATAAAAATATCTAGTTTTTGCTAAAACTTCCCCTTCTGCATGAACGAGAATATTATCTTCTGTGTTTTCATCTACTATTATACCCGATATTAGTATTTGGCCCTTTTTAACTACATCTCCTTTTCTAACCATTGTTTTGCCATTTTTCACTATAGCTTTTGTTATTACTCCTTTTTTACTTGCTACTATATGACAAGGAGTATTTATATCTAATTTTTCAGGGGGTATATCCTGTTCATATATGGTTATAATCAATCTTGTGCCTTTGATATCAACAGAAACAAAAGAAAGACAATCCAATTCATTCAATAATATACTTCTTATATAATTTTTATCTATATTATATTTTATTATACCTGATTTAATATTTTCATCTGCCAATAACTCCATTATTACTTCATTACTATAAGTTTCATTACCAACTATCTCTATACTCCATATAAAGGAAGACAAGATAATAATTATGCTGAAAAATATCAAGACTCCAAATCCTAACATCTTCCGATTTTTTAACCTATATAATAAAAAAGGAATCCCCTTTTTATCTAATACCTCAACCCTACAGCCTACTTTTCTTACTACTTCTTTTAATGCTCTAAATCCTTTAGTGCTTACCTTCATTTCTAATAAAGTATGATTTATCCTTTTTATATCCCAAAGATATATATCCTTTGCTGCAGCTAAATTTAAAAATCTCTCCAAAGTTAGCCCCTCAACTTTTATAATAACATATCCCCTTAAATAATTCCATGTTTTTATAATCTCCACAATCCCACCCCTTAGCTGATTATCTCTATCTTTTCTATATTTCCAGTAACTATTATCTCTTCTGAAAGTATAGTTTTTAACTCTAGATTAGTTCCTTCAACTTTAAGAATACCTATGTTTGAGTTGATTCTAAGGGTTTCCTGAGTATACTCTATAATACCTTTATGATTTGATATATGAAGTTCCAGATCTCCTATCATAATAATCTTGGGTAAATCCAGTACTATATCTTTTGGTAATTCAAATGTTTCTGATATATTGTATTTAAAATCATCTACTCTACTTTTCATATACAATCCTCCCTTCTAATAATTTTATGCTTGGGAGTATTTTAGTATTACAAGGAAAAGAGCATGTAGAAACTACATGCTCTTTCGTCTATTTCTTATGCTTACAGGTTCTTGTAGTATTTCTGAATATACTACGCCTTTTATAATATCTTTTTTAATCTGCTCACTAGATAATCTTTTTCTTTTATCTTTTGTCTTAGTTTTTGATACTATTGCTGTTTTTTTATCATCTATTTGAGGAAAAAGAGGTTCATCCCAAGGTTTCATCTCTAAAGAATACTTTGTACTATCCTCTACTAATTTTTCTTCTCTCATATTATAATCAATTTTCATATCTTCTTTAGGTCTAAAATCCTTCATTTTTGTAGGAGTCTCCAAATCTTTCCTTTTACTTCTCTTGGCTTTTTCTAGTTCAATTTTTTGTTTATCCCTAATACTCTTTAAAATTACATCTATTACAATTATAAATATAAAAAAAAGTAAAATACTTGGGAACATTACCTATCGCCCCCTAATCTTCATCATCTGTATCGTCTTCAGCTAGCTTGGATATGGAATCTCTCATATCTGTATCCGCCAATATATTTCTCATATTATAATAATCCATAAAACCTATATTACCCTCTTTTAGTGCATAGGCTATTGCAAGAGGAACTTCTGCTTCTGCTTCCACTACCTTAGCTTTCATGGCTTGAACTTCAGCTACCATTTCTTGTTCTTTTGCAACCGCCATAGCTCTTCTTTCTTCTGCTTTAGCTTGAGCTATACGTTTGTCCGCTTCTGCTTGTTCTGTTTGAAGTTTTGCTCCAATATTCCTTCCTACATCCACATCAGCTATATCTATTGACAGTATTTCAAAAGCAGTTCCCGAATCTAGGCCTTTATCTAATACTGTTTGGGAGATGGAATCTGGGTTTTCTAACACATCCTTATGGGAATTAGAACTACCTACAGTAGTTACAATACCTTCTCCTACCCTTGCTATTATAGTTTCTTCTCCTGCTCCTCCAACTAATCTTTCAATATTGGCTCTTACGGTTACCCTTGCTTTTGCAATTACTTCAATTCCATCCTTTGCTACTGCTGCAATTTGTGGTGTTTCAATAACTTTAGGATTTACGCTTACTTGTACAGCCTCCAATACATTTCTTCCAGCTAAATCTATTGCTGCAGCTCTTTCAAATCCTAAGGGTATATTAGCCCTTTGGGCTGCAATTAAAGCGTCTACAAGGGTATTTACATTTCCCCCTGCAAGATAGTGAGCTTCTAGTTTGTCTACCCCTATAGTTAATCCTGCTTTCGTCGCTTTTATCATAGGATTAACTATCCTTGAGGGGACAACCCTTCGTAGCCTCATACCTATTAATGTCCCAATTCCAATCTTTACACCAGAAAAATATGCTGTTATCCATAAGCCTACTGGTATAAATGTGAAGAATAATATAACTAGAACAATTATTAGTATTGCGATACCAATAGTTACAACTGCTGATCCACCCATACTAAAACCTCCTTACAAATATTTTTGATCCTTCTACCCTTACTACCTTTATTGGTGTATTCTTTGGTATAAAACTTCCATCAGATAA
Source organism: Tissierellia bacterium (assembly GCA_012728075.1). Taxonomy (GTDB): domain Bacteria; phylum Bacillota; class Clostridia; order Tissierellales; family Tepidimicrobiaceae; genus Keratinibaculum. The sequence goes on along the minus strand of JAAYFV010000170.1, from coordinate 2,291 downwards.
TGCGTCCAGTCTTTTCCCATCTATTTCTATTATTCCAGTAGGGCGAAGTTCTGATACAGTAATACCTTCCTTACCTAAATATTCATCTTTAGATGGAGTACTTAAATATCCTTCTTCATCCTTTTGATGAGTCTTAAGAACTATTTTCTCTAGATGAGGACTTTTGTGTCCGAATTTAATTAGCAATGTAGTTATTATTGCTGTAATTATGATTGCTATACTCACGGATACCAGTGCAGATGTTACGGTACCCATAGCTAGTATGGTTCCTGCTATAATTAATATTATACCAGATATTCCTGGTAATCCAAAACCTGGTATTATTGCTTCTATTACCAATAGTATCAGTCCAGTAACAAATATAGCTAACGAAGTCCACTGGGAATTACCAGCAACAATATTTCCTCCAAAAAATAATCCAAAAGCTATAATACTTATAGTCCCTCCAATTCCAAAACCTGGAGTAAATACCTCTATAATCAAACCTACAAATCCAATAGTCAATAACAATGTACTTATATATGGATTAGCTAATATTCTAGATAGTTTTAACTCTATCCCCTCTTCTACTTTAACTACATTCCCATAAGATATATTAAAAAATTGAAGCATCTCATCATAGTCATTAGAAACCAAATCACATATTCCATACTTCAAAGCTTCGTTACTAGTCAAATTCAACAACTTGCCTTTTTCAGAAATACCTTCAATATATATATCCGTATCTGCCATAGCTTCAATTATTTTAGGATCTCTCCCTCTTAACTGAGCTACATCCCTTAAAAAACTCCTCCACATAGACAATACCTTTTCTGTATTTGGAATAGTCTCAGCAGAACCAATAGTGGAACTATTTGCCATTACAACTTTTTCAGAAGATATAGTAATTAATACCCCTGCTGATTCAGCTTTACTGTTTACAAAAGATATAGTTGGAATATCCAGTCCAATTATTAAATTCTTAATCTTCTCAGCTTGATCGATTAATCCACCAAAAGTATCTATCTCAAATATTATTGCCTTAGGAGACTTTGCCAATATATCATTTAATGTTGATTTTAAATAATTATAAGTGGCCTTATTAATCTCTCCTTGTATGGGAATTACATATACATCTCCAGAACCCTCAGCTAATGCCACTATACTAAATAGCAAAAGAAATATAACAGATATAATAACAAGCCTTTTCCATTTCAACATATTCACCTCCTATTATCATTATGTTAATACCCTAAATATTATACAAGGAAAACATTATAGGATTTAAAATATAAGTTAAATATACTTTTTGCATTACTCATATTGATATATATATAAATAAAACCTGGGGTAAAACCCAGGTTTATCCTATATGTTCTTTTACTATTTTACTAACCATACTGCCATCGGCTCTGCCTTTTACCTTTGGCATTACGGATTTCATAACTAGTCCCATATCTTTCATGGTCTTGGCTCCTACTTCATCTATTGTTTCAATTACAATTTTTTCAATTTCTTCTTCTGTAAGCTGTTTAGGTAAATACTCTAGTAAAATATCTATCTCCTTTTGAGTCAATTCTACTAAATCTTGTCGTTCCCCTTTTTTAAAATCTTCAATGGCATTTTTTTTCTCTTTTAATTGTTTTGATATAATATCAATTATTTCTTTATCTTCTAACTGAATTCGTTCATCTACTTCTCTTTGTTTTATAGCTGCCCTAACCATAGTAATAGTATTTTTCCTAATGGTATCTTTGTTTCTCATGGAAGTTTTAAAATCTTCCGTAAGTTTTTCCTTAAGGGACATAAATCCACCTTCTAATAAAAATATATTAATATTTATTTTTCTTCCTTCTAGCTGCTTCTGACTTTTTCTTACGCTTTACACTTGGTTTTTCATAATGTTCTCTTTTTCTATATTCATAAAGAACACCTGAACGGGCACATTGCCTTTTGAATCTTCGTAGTGCATCATCAAGAGATTCGTTTTCTCTAACCTTTATTTCTGCCATCGACTTCTCCCTCCCCTCTTCCAATGCAAGAGTGCTCCCATACTACCTATGGCAAGCGGAATACGACACTAAATAATTATACATCAGTTTTATGGTTTCTGCAACCAGTATTTAGCCTGGAGGCCATAAAAGTTGACGTCCAGCTAATACATGGAAGTGAATATGGGAGACAGTCTGCCCTCCAAATTCTCCACAATTGTTTACAATTCTGTAACCCTCTTCATGTAATCCCAGCTGTTTTGTAAGTTTTTTTATAATTAAGAATATGTGGCCTATTAGTTCTATATCTTTTTCACTTAT
>JAAYFV010000169.1 GCA_012728075.1 Tissierellia bacterium | reverse complement strand
GGTTTTAATAATCCTCCTCGTGCCACAACAGCCCCTAGAGAGTTTATATCTATTTTATTTTTAGATAGGGTATTTAAGATTATATCTTTTCTAAATTCATATTGATCAAATATTTTATCATATTGGGATAATTCTTCTACTGAATGTCTCAATGTTTCATCAAATATCATCTCTTCTCCATCAAATACAGCTATCTTAGTAGATGTGGAACCTGGGTTTATAACCAACATTCTATAATTTCCTGTCATTGTATTCCTCCTTTATTTAGATGCAAGTAATACTCCTAATGCTATGGAATGGATCTTAGCTTCTTGATTATCCGCCCTTGAAGTAAGCACTATAGGAGCTTTAGCTCCTAATATTATTCCTGCTGATTTTGCTTTGGCTAAAAAAGTTAAAGATTTATATAATACATTTCCAGCATCTATGTTAGGAACCAATAATATATCTGCATCTCCAGCTACTGAACTCTTTATGCCCTTATGTAATGCTGCTTCTTTTGATACAGCATTATCTAATGCAAAGGGCCCCTCTACTATACAATCAGTTATTTCCCCTCTTTTGTACATATCTGTTAGTTCCTTAGCATGGACAGTAGCTTCCATCTTAGGGGAAACCTTTTCCTTAGCACCAATTACTGCAACCTTAGGTTTTTCTATGCCTAAAGAATGGGCTAGTTCTACTGCATTTTCTATTATGCCCTTTTTCTGCTCTAAATCTGGGCTAATATTCATAGCCGCATCTGTTACAAAGAATACCTTATGATAGGTTTCTACATCAAATACAGCTACATGGCTTATAATTCTACCAGTTCTAAGGCCTATCTCTTTATCCAAAACCTGTTTCATTATAATTGATGTGTCTACTAGGCCTTTCATCAATATATCCCCTTCTCCTTTGTGTACCAATTCAGTTGCTGTTCGTGAAGCTTGTACTGTATCTTTTTCGTCTATTACTTTCACATCTGATAGATCAAAACCTATTTCATATGCTATATTTTTGATTTTAGACTCCTCTCCCACTAATATAGGATCTATCATATTTAAATCCTTGCATGCTTTAACAGCTCCTAATACTTCCTTATCCTCTGCAACTGCTACAGATATTTTTTTAGGACCTTTACTTTTAGCTAGATTTAATAATTCATCAAAAGATTTTATCATTATATCATCACCTCATCCTCATATATTCTTACTTTTTCTTCTCCTCGAATTACCCTTAGTACTCCATCCTTTAGAGCAGCCATCTCATCTTCTCCAGGATATACTACTACTTCTGCTATAAATTCTACCATTTGCTTAACATTGTCTACCAAATAATTAGAAAAAGCTAGTCCACCTGTTAGTATAATATTATCCACCTTACCCTTTAATACAGTAGAATAGGCAGCTATTTCTTTTCCTATTTGATATATCATAGCATCATATATAAGCTTAGTATACTCATCTCCTGCATCTATTCTATTTTCTACTACCCTACCATCTAGGGTACCTAAATAAGACATTAAGCCCCCTTTTCCCTTTATCTTTTTCTTCATATCTTCAAGAGTATACTTTCCAGAGTAGCACATATCTACCAAATCTCCTACTGGTAGTACACCAGTACGTTCTGGTGAAAAAGGGCCCATTTCACTAGCATTGTTTGTGTCTATCATTTTTCCGCCTTTTACTGAACAGATGGATATTCCTCCTCCTAAATGAGCTACTACAAAATTCAATTCTTCTAAATCTTTACAAAGCTCCTTAGCTCTTCTGTGGGATACTGCCCTAATATTTAATGCATGGACTTGAGATTTTCTTTCTATATCCTTTAATCCAGAAATTCTAGCTACATGTTCAAATTCATCTACCGATATTGGATCTACTATATAAGATTTTATTCCCTCCCTATCTCCTATACCTTTAGCAAGAAGTCCACCAAGATTTGCTGCATGCTCTGAACCTATTCCAACTCTTAAATCCTCTACCATCTTCTCAGTGACTATATAGGTACCTGGAGACATAGGCCGTAAAATTCCCCCTCTGCCTACCACCACCTTTAATAGCTTTGTATCTATGTTTTCTTCCTTAAGCCAATCATATATTAAATCTAATCTATATTGGTATTGATCTATGACCTTTTCATATTCTTCTAATTCTTCATTGCTATGATATATATTATAAAATTTAATTTTCTTTTCTCCTTCATATATTGCTACTTTAGTAGATGTGGACCCTGGGTTTATCACTAAAATATATTTGCTTTTAGAAGCTTTGGACATCCCTACTCCTCCTTTAAGGTGATGCTAAAAGTTTCTGGTTGTATATTTACTACTGAGAAACCTCCTTTGTCTTTAACGGAGAGTTTAGCCTGATGACTACCTGCTTCTAAACCCTGTAGATCTAGTTCTATATCTAAATCCTCTTTTTTCATTGTGCCAATTTTAGAGCTACTCCCCCTTATGGTGACTTCAAAGGGTTTGTTTAAATCTTCTTCAGCTATAATTAGATCCGGTGCCAAGTTTATTATATTCACATCTCCTAAAGTATAAGTGAAGGTAGCAGTTCTACTTTCTTCGATATTCAGGGTTATGGTAACTTGTTTATCTGGATCTGTTAAACTTACATTCTCTGGCAATTCCAATTCTACTACTACATTTCGTTTGCCTATTAGCTCATTTATATCTATAGGTTTAGTTTTTACTGAGTTTATATTCTTTAAATCCTCTTTCTTGCCTTGTATCTCTATTTCGCTTGGATTTACAATTATATCCATAATTTCATAATTGTCTGATAGTTGACCTTCTGTTTGTAATTCTATAGGCACTTTCTTAACCTTGTACACTGGTATAAATATATCTACTAAATTTTGTTCTTTTTCCACACCTCTTACATCATCGCCATTTTCATCTACTAACTTTATTGGGACAGTTACATTTATATCTTCTGTTTTATTGGTAAGATCTACAGTTGCTACCACATTTGTTACTAAATTAACCCAAGATCTTGGTCCTGCTATATATACAGATTGAGGTTTTACTATTGGCTCCCCTATTACATAACCTTGTGGAAGATTTCCAACGGTTTCAACAGATACTACTGCTTCTTTTCTTATGAGCTTTTCAAATTTAAATAGTATTTCTTTTGGATAATAATCTACTATCCTTACTTCACTAGGTACCTCAATATATATAGGTACCTTTACATTTCCTTCATCATATCCACTTAAGTCTACTGAAGCTAATATATCCTTTTTTTCAATCCCATATACATAGTTCCTTTTGCCAGCAATTTTTATGTTTATCTTTGGATCCTTAGGCTCCATAATCACTAGGCCTTGGCTTTCCAAACTAGAATAGTTTAATAAACTAATCTCTACATTTCTAATTTCCTTTGTAATTGTAGGATTTTCTTCACTCATAACATAGCTCCACAAAATGATAGCTATTATTAAAGCAAAGATTTTTATAGTAATATCATTTTCTTTCTCTTTGCTCATCTTTTCGCCTCCATTTTGTAATAAATGTTTGCCTTATCTCTTCAGGTTTGTACATATCTATAAGTATTTGTCTTAAAGTCTTTGTATCTAAATATCTAGCGAGACTACCATTTTCTGCAATAGAAATAGCACCTGTTTCCTCCGATACCACAATGGCTAAGCCATCAGATTTTTCAGAAATACCTAAGGCTGCCCTATGTCGGGTACCTAGATCCTTACTCAAAGACATATTGTCAGTTAGTGGCAAAAAACATCCTGCCGCCTTTATCATATCCTCTTTTATTATTACAGCTCCATCATGAAGGGGAGTATTAGGTATGAATATATTGATCAACAAATCACTGGATACTTTTCCATCTATCTTGGTTCCTGTTTCTATTACCTCACTTAAACCCGTCTTTCTTTCTATAACTATAAGAGCTCCTATCTTTTGTCTCGAAAGAGAAGCTACTGCTTCAACTATCTCTTCTACTACTTGGGATATGTTTTCATCTTTTACCTCTACAAAGGATTTAGTAAAAAATCTACTTCTTCCTATATATTCTAAAGCTCTTCTAAGTTCAGGCTGAAACACTATCAAAATAGCCAAAGTACCTACAGTCATAACTTGTTTTAATAACCAATTAATAGTATACAATTCTAACCATTCACTAAGTTTAGTAAAAACAAATAATGCAAATATTCCCTTGGTAAGCTGTTCTGCTCTAGTTTCCCTAATTAGCATAAATAATTTATAAAAAACTAAAGCTACTATAAGTATATCTATAATATCTCGTACCCTCAAATTGATAAATAGATCTTTTAAAAATTGCAAGGTATATCACACCTTCATTATTTTTTTAACTACATTATTATTATATAACAAATAATGAATAATTTGAACAAAATATCTAATTCCCATAGATGTTCATATATTTAGAATTGTTTTAATTTTCACCTAAATTTGTCAGAGTGTTCTCTAAAGATTCTTCAATCCTATTGATTTCTAGTTTTCCAATGGTAGATAATAGTTTTTCATTGTTTAAAAACTCCTTCACAGGGAGTATCTGATAAACTCATCTCCCGTCTTGTTTATATCTTCTAACCCAAGTAGGAATATATTCTATATCTTGGATTATGGTTTGTTTTTTTGAATAGTCTTTCTCCAAAATTAACTTTACCATTACCCCATCTTCTGTATATTTATTGTCCATAGTTTCCCTTCTTTGATTGGATAAGAAGTTTCCCATAGAGTATATTATATAATTGTCTTTTCCATTATATTGGATTATCTCAGACCTTTGAATTACGTGGGGATGGGAACCTAATATTATATTTGCTCCCCACTGAACCATCTTTCTCCCTAAATTTATTTGTTCCTCTGAAGGCTCCCTTTGATATTCATTTCCCCAGTGAATAAACACAACTACTATGTCTGCTCCTTTATCTTTAGCCTTTTGTATATCATTTTCTATTCTATCTTCGTCTATCTTTCTTACCATATATTTTTGCTCTTCTTCTGTAAGAGTATAACCCATCCCATTAAAACCATAAGTATAGGATAGTAAAGCTATTTTTATATTATTTATATCCATCATAAATATGTCTTCCACCGGTTCCTTATAAGTGCCAATATTTATTAAGCCTCTTTCTTCTATGGCAGATATGGTATTTAGTAGCCCTTTTTTCCCTTGATCCAAACAATGATTGTTGCTAGTGGTTAACATATGAAAACCTGCATATTTAATAGCATCTAATGTCTCTACAGGTGAGTTAAAATTAGGAAATCCAGAGTAGGGAATGTCCTCTCCAGCAGTTACCGTTTCAAAATTAGCTACTGCTAAATCTGCAGATTTTATATATTTTTTTACGTATTCAAAATTGTGTTTAAAATCATATTTGCCAATGTTTTCATCATAGGCTCCTTTAATTTGAGGCTTATGAAACATTATATCCCCTGTAGCAAGAATGGTAGCTTGGGTATTTTCTGGTACCTTTTCCGAAGGATCTTCTACTGGCACATCTTCTAGTATTTCATCTGATTGGAATACATCTTCTGTTAAGCTTGTCTTATTTTCTGGTTCATAAATATCCCTATGGAAATTACATACTACGAGGAAGGATATAATCAAAATGGATAATATAATGTATATATGATTTCTTTTCATATTGGTTTCTCCTTTTTTTCAGTCTAAAACCATTTTATAATTAATTGAAAAATTGTTCAACCTAATTATTCTTCCCTATTTATGTCTATAAATCTACTCTTTGAATCATACACAAATTTGCTTAGTTTTTTTTGGTTTAACCACCATATATAGATTACATAGGGGACAAATAATAAACTTAGCTGAGGGATACCTGCCATTAATATGAAGTTAAATATTCCATGAAGGATTATGGGTATATAGAGGGATCTACGTTTATTTTTTCTAGCCCTTTTTTCATCAGTATCAAATTTTGCCAAAGATAAATAATATCCCATAGTTATTCCAAATACTGCATGGGCAGGAACAGAAAATACACCTCTATATAATCCTACATGGGGATTATTAGCATATCTATATACTACATATACTATATTCTCTACTGTTGCAAAGCCCATAGCAGAAAACACCCCATATACTATCCCATCTAATTTTTCATTAAAATACTTGGTTTTATAAGGAAGTTTCAATATAACCAATCTTTTAAAATACTCTTCTGTAAGTCCAGCTACTATAAAAGCAGTATAAAAGGCATTCAAAACTCCTGAAAAAATATTTATTCTTAAAAAAAATTCTTCTACTATTAGTATAGGCACTACAGATAATGCACCTAGAATATAGGTGAGTAACAAAAGTTTCAAAGGTTCCCTATCATATCTATCACTTAAATAAATTCCAAATATTATAGCTATTGCTGGCGTTATGG
>JAAYFV010000168.1 GCA_012728075.1 Tissierellia bacterium | reverse complement strand
TTTGTGGTTTAGTTTTGGATTTTCTATTACCTTTTCCAACAAATACTCTAGTATTTCTCCAATTATTATACCTTCTTTAAATCCTAAGTGAATCAAATCTCTACCATTTATATCTAATTGATTTAATTCATACACTTCTTTTTTTTCTAAAATATCCTTTATCCTTTTTTCCCTATCTATTATATGCTCTATACTTGCATCTTTATTGGAACATCTAATATCTGCCTTTTGTAATTCTATTAAGTTAAATATCTCCTCTTCTCCTACTCTTCTAATAAGCCTCTTTAATCCTTTATCTGTAAAATTTGTATGATGATTCATATGCTCTTTTACCAATATATATACTTTTTGAATCAACTCATTGGAACATTTAAACCTAGTCAAAATTTCCCTGCTCATTTCTGCTCCCAATCTATCGTGCCCATAGAAATGTCCCACACCTTCCTCATCTATGCTAATAGTATAAGGTTTGCCTATATCATGAAATAAAGCAGCTAATCTTAACTGAAGAATAGATGAAGTATTATCTAACACACATAAAGTGTGTTGGTATACATCTTTTTCATGGTGAGGATTTTCTTGGTCAAATTCTATAGTTGGAATAAGCTCTGGAAGTATAATTTTCAATAGATTTAAGTTTTCCAATAATTTTATGCCCCTTGAAGGTTTGTCACATAGGATTATCTTAAAAAACTCATGGGTAATCCTCTCCATACTAATATTGGATATATTTTGGCTGTATTTTTTTGCTGCTACATATGTGGATTCCTCTAAGAAAAATCCTAGCTGAGTTGAAAATCTCACTGCCCTTAGTATACGTAAATAGTCCTCATTGAATCTATCTTTAGGATCTCCTACAGTTCTTATGATTCCCTTTCTTAAATCCTCTTCTCCCCCATAAGGATCAATCAATCCATCTCTATGGTTATAAGCCATAGCATTTATAGTAAAATCCCTACGACTTAAATCTTCTTTTATGTCAGAAGAAAATAACACCCATGAAGGTCTTCTGCCATCAGTGTAGATTCCTTCCTTCCTAAATGTTGTAATCTCCACATTGCCTTCTTCTAATACTAATATAATAGTTCCATACTCTTTACCTATTTTAAGCTTCTTATAATTCGAAAATACTTTTTCTATTTCCTCAGGAGTAGCATTTGTTGCAATATCATAGTCTTTGGGTGCTTTGTTCAATAACATATCCCTTACAGAACCTCCCACTATATATGCTTTATATCCATTTTTTTCTAATGTATACAGTATTTGTTCTATATGTTTTGGCAAATAAAACATATTTCTAACCCCTCCATGAAGAATCCAATATTCTTAGTATAACATAGTATAGCCTATGAGCAAACAATATTATTCCTAATATAATTTTGGGACAGGGAAAACTGTCCCCCTGTCCCACCTATATAGGTAATTCTTTATTCTTTATATTTTGTTTGTCCTTTAAGTATTTTATCTCTAATAATACTCTATGTAATTCATCTAGGGTCAATTGGGCAAAAGCTTGATTTCCCAGATAATACTCTTTCTCATTATACCTTATCTTTAATACATCATTTAAAAGTAATTTTAAATTTTCCACATCCTTTTCTTTTAATATGGAATTAAGACTATTAGATTCTTTTAAATTATGTAATACTTTGAAAAGTTTTTCCTGTGTGGATTCTTGATCAACTTCAGAGTATATAATATCATAGTAAATATCTAATATTATTTCTAGGCTTTTGGTTGATTCCTTGTCTTCAAAAAAATCCCAAAGTATCCTTTGACAATTTTGTAGTCTTTTTCCCCCATAACAAACACCCCTAATCCATGCATTTTACATATTCCCCTGTAAAATTTCAATATTTTACAATTCCCTAATATATTTTGTCTCTTTTAATAGAATATTGCCCAGGAAATTATATTAAGTTATTGGACAATTCTGATAATATTCGACATAATATATGTTTTTTTAGGTACAAAGTCCCATTCCCTATGAGTATATAATACTATAATTATACCTTTGTTTCAATGTTTTTTCAAACACAAATATATGTTTTAACCAAAAAAGCAAC
>JAAYFV010000167.1 GCA_012728075.1 Tissierellia bacterium | reverse complement strand
TTATCTGCTATGAGTATAAAATACTTTGGTAGGGAACCTATAGTAGTAGGACCAGGTGTGAAGACTGGCATGAATATAAGATACGATAATCCAAGGGAAGTAGGAGCAGATAGAATAGTAAATGCTGTAGCAGGATACGAAAAATATGGCGGGCCTCTTATAATAGTGGACTTTGGTACGGCTATAACTTTTTGTGCAATATCTAAAGAAGGAGATTACTTAGGAGGGGCTATAACTCCAGGGATTAGAATATCCAGCGAAGCTTTATTCTTAAGAACGGCCAAACTTCCAAAAGTAGAATTAGCCAAACCTGATACGGTGATAGGGAAAAACACTGTCAACAGCATTCAGTCAGGATTGGTATATGGATATATTGGTTTGGTTGATTTCATTATAGAAAAGATGATAGAAGAGATGAAAGAGGAAGGCAAAGTAAACACTGTAGTAGGAACTGGCGGCTTCTCATCCCTAATAGCTAGTGAGAGTAGGTATATAAACAAAGTAGATAAGCTATTAACTCTATATGGACTTCGAATAATATATAATAGAAATAAGTAGCCAAATGGCTACTTTTTCTAAATGTTAGAGGTGAAAGCATGAAAATAGGCAAGATAGAGCTAGAAAACAACGTATTTTTGGCACCTATGGCAGGTGTTACTGATAAGGCCTATAGGATTATATGTAGGGATATGAGCAGGACTAGTATTTACTGAAATGGTAAGTAGCAAGGGACTTTATTACGAAGATGAAAATACAAAGGAGCTTACAAGTGTAGATTCCAGGGAAAGACCAGTTGCAATTCAAATATTTGGTTCTGATCCTAATATAATAGGCAAAGTCATAGAAGAGCATATAAATCCCAGGGAGGATATTGATATTTTGGATATAAACATGGGATGTCCAGCTCCCAAAATTGTTAAAAATGGAGATGGTTCAGCCCTATTAAAAAACCCTCCTTTGGTAAATAAAATTCTAAAAAAGGCTGTTAAAGCATCTACAAAGCCGGTAACGCTTAAAATTAGAATAGGCTGGGATTCCAATAGTATAAATGGAATAGAGATAGCTAGAATTGCAGAAGATGCAGGAATATCAGCTTTAACAGTCCACGGAAGGACTAGGGATATGTTTTACTCTGGAGAAGCCAATTGGGAATATATAGGGAAGATAAAAAACGCCGTATCCATCCCCGTAATAGGCAACGGTGATGTATTTGAACCAATAGATGCCATAAAGATGATGGAATATACCGGCTGTGATGGAGTGGCCATAGGTAGAGGAGCTATGGGAAATCCTTGGATATTTAATAGGATAAGACTTTTAATTGAAGGAAAAAAGGATATAGTACCTAGTGATGTAGAAAAAATCCAAATAGCTATTAAGCACTTAAAACTGGTTGTTAATATAAAAGGTGAAAAAATTGGAGTTAAGGAGATGCGAAAACATATAGCTTGGTATTTAAAGGGTATGAGAAATTCTAATAAAATAAAAAATTGGATAAATACCATAGATACAAAAGATGAAATGGAAAAAGTTCTATTAAATTAAGCCCAATATATATCTAGCTATGAAACAAATCAGTAATACCCCTCCTTCATATTTCATATAATACATTACTAAATTATTTAAAGGAGGGTTTTGTATTGATTTTCTTTTGTATATAGTAGAAGAAAATAAATATTTTAGTCATTACAATCGGGGTATTTTTAAACTTATTCCTAAAAATTTAATTCCAGTAGTTAAACCTAAAATACTGGACACTCTTTACGATAGGGATGGTAAAGAAATAGGAAAGATTGGAGGGGTGTTATTAAATACATCTAAAATAGAGGAAGAATTTGTAGAACCTTTTGTACGTGGAGTAAATAAAATTAAATCTCATAATATAAAATATTTAGTAATAGAGCAACTTTCCTCCCTTGATAGAGATAATATAAAAACAATTCAAGATAAGACTAATCTAAAGGTACTCGATGGTACACAAATTTTAATCATGTATTTACCATTAGTGTTAAAAAATATTCAAACATATTTGAAAGAAGATTTTAGGGAAAAGGAAGTTTTAATAATAGGAGAAGGGAATAAATTAACGGAAGAACTAATATATAAGCTCCATAAGTGCGTAAACTTTATAACCTTAGTAGGAGGAGATGAAGGGGAAATTAGGGGAATTTCCCAAACCATATATAAAAACACTGGATTATCAATATTTTATCCTAAAAAGATAGATAAAATATTGACAAACTATTCTATTATAGTTAATCTTAAAGATGATAGTTTCATACATTTAAATAAGTTTAGGAAAAGAGCTATAATATTTGATTTTAGCATAAGTAAGAATTTTAGTAAAAGCTTAAAAGAACCTAGGGATGTAGTAGTTATTGAGGATTTTATGTTTTATCAGGAGGATCTAAATATTATAAAAAACCCATGGGTACAAAAATGGCTTCCTTCCAGATTCTATGAGTTCTTTCAAACTCATATCCATATGGAGCCAAAAAGTTTTTTGGTAGATGGTCATATATATACTATAGAAGAATTAGTAAGTAGCAAAATAAGGCAAAAGGGAGAGTTGTAAGTACTTGACAATAAGATACACCTTGATTATAATAGACTGCATATATGAATGATAAATTGAATTTTATCCGTTTAAAAGGCAGAAAAAGGCCAAATATTTAATAGAAGGAGAGAGGCGGATGGCTGAGAAGGATGTATTCTTAACGGTAGAGGGGCTTAACAAATTAGAAAAGGAATTAGATGAGTTAAAGACGGTAAAAAGAAAAGAGATTGCAGAGAAGATAAAACAAGCCCTAGCCTTTGGGGATATAAGCGAAAACTCCGAGTATGATCAAGCAAAAAATGAGCAGGCTCAATTGGAAGAAAGAATTGCAAAATTGGAGATGATACTTAGAAATGCAAAATTAATAGATGATGAAGATATTAGCACTGATGTGGTAAGTATTGGCTCAAAAGTTGTTGTAAAGGATTTAGAATATGATGAAGAAATGGAATACACTATAGTAGGATCTGCAGAAGCCAATCCCTATGAAGGAAAGATTTCTAATGTATCTCCCGTAGGAAGGGCTCTATTAGGAAAGAAGAAAGAAGAAATTGTAGAGGTTCACGTACCCGATGGACTTATTAAATATCAAATTTTAAGCATCACCAGATAAGAGGAGGTATTAATATTAAATGTCAGGAACGGAAGAAAATCTTAATGAAATGCTTATAATGAGAAGAGAGAAACTAGAGGAATTAAAGAAATTAGGCAAAGATCCCTTTGTCATAGAAAAATATGACTTAACTCATCATAGTATTACCATTAAAGAAAATTTTGAAGAATTAGAAGAACAAAGGGTTTCTGTTGCAGGTAGAATAATGTCAAGGAGGGGCCATGGCAAGATAAGTTTCATGGATCTTCAAGACAGCAAGGGCAAAATACAAATTTTTGTTAAAATGGATGCAATTGGGAAAGAAGCTTATGAACAGTTAAACTTATTAGATATTGGAGATATCATAGGTGTTAAAGGAGAAGTATTTAAGACTAATACTGGGGAGATTTCCATAAGAGCGAAAGAAATAACTTTACTTACCAAATCATTGCAGATACTTCCAGAGAAATTTCATGGGCTAAAAGATCCAGATTTAAGATATAGACAGCGATATGTGGATTTAATAGTCAATCCAGAGGTAAAGGAGACCTTTATATTAAGATCTAAGATAATCAAAGCAGTAAGAGAATACCTTGACGATAGAGGATTTCTAGAGGTAGATACTCCTATTTTAAACACTATTGCTGGAGGGGCTAATGCTAGACCCTTTATAACCCATCATAACACATTAGATTTGGATATGTACCTAAGGATTGCCAATGAGCTATATTTAAAGAGACTTATAGTTGGTGGATTTGATAAAGTGTATGAGATGGGCAGAATGTTTAGAAACGAAGGTATGAGTTATAAACATAATCCTGAGTTTACCAATATTGAATTATACCAAGCCTATGCAGATTATGAAGATATGATGGATTTAACTGAAGATATGGTGGCTTATGTAGCTAAAAAGACTCTAGGAACGACTGTAATTGATTATCAAGGAAAAGAAATTGATTTGACTCCGCCTTGGAAGAGAATTACCATGATTGATGCAATAAAGGAATATACAGGGGTAGATTTTAATACCATTAATACTGATGAAGAAGCTATAGAAGTGGCTAAAGCTAAAGGTTTAGAAATTGAGCCAGGAATGAAGAGAGGTCACATAATAAGTGAGATGTTTGAAGAATTCTGTGAAGAACACCTAATTCAACCAACTTTTGTAACCCATCATCCTGTAGAGGTTTCACCTTTAGCTAAAAGAAATCCTAAAGATCCTAGATTGACTAATAGATTTGAAGCTTTTATAAATACTTGGGAAATCGCCAATGCATTTAGCGAATTAAACGATCCAATCGATCAAAAAGAAAGGTTTATGGAACAAGCGAAACAGAGAGAAGCAGGAGACCATGAAGCCCATATGATGGATTTAGACTTTGTAAATGCGCTAGAAGTAGGATTACCTCCAACAGGGGGATTAGGAATTGGTATGGATAGGCTTATTATGATACTAACTAACCAACCTACCATTAGAGATGTTATATTGTTCCCAACAATGAAACCCATAGATAAAGATGAATAAAAGTGAGTCATAGCTGAGTCTTTGACTCACTTTTAATATATATAATCATTTTATATTAATATGTTATAATATAGTTAAAATTAACTATCAGGTGAGTGAGAATGTATACTTTAAAAGAACTTGAATCAATAGTAAATAGATGTCATAGATGTGCTCTATCCAAGACTAGAACCAATGTAGTATTTGGTGAAGGTAGCGATAAAGCTGTCCTTATGTTTGTAGGAGAAGGACCAGGATACCATGAGGATAAAATAGGTAAGCCATTTGTTGGAAGAGCTGGAGAACTATTAGATAATATGTTAAAAGCTATTGAGCTATCAAGAGATGATGTATATATAGCAAATATAGTAAAATGCAGACCACCTAATAATAGAAATCCTTTTGAAGAAGAAAGTAAAACCTGCATAGAATTTTTAAGGTGGCAGGTTAAGATAGTAGATCCAGATATAATAATATGCCTAGGAGCAGTAGCTGCTAGAAATATTATTGAAGAAAATTTTAGGATTACTCAAAATAGGGGCTTGTGGTATAAAAAAGGTAAATTTAATATAATGGCTACTTATCATCCAGCAGCCTTATTAAGGGATATTAGCAAGAAAAAGGAAGCTTGGGATGATTTTAAATCTATAAAAGCTATGTATACTAAAATAAATAAGGAAATGAAAGGTTGATAAGGTGAAAGCAGATAGGATTAAATCATTAAACCATACAATTGTAAATCAATATCCAGAAGAAAAAATAGTATTGGGATATGGTAATTTAGCCAGTCCAATTATGTTAATTGGCGAAGCGCCAGGCTCTAAAGAAGTAGAATTAGGTGAACCTTTTGTAGGGCAAGCGGGGAAACACTTTCAGGAATTTTTAGACATATTAGGTATTAATAGGGAAGAAGTATATATAACTAATACAGTTAAATATAGACCTACTAGGAAAAACCCTAAAACAGGAAGATTGTCTAATAGACCCCCTACAACAAAAGAGATAGAAGATTTTAAGGATTATTTAATGGAAGAAATAGAGATAATAGCACCGGAAATAATAGTTACCCTAGGGAATACGCCATTAAAATGTCTTTTTGATAAGGAGACTAATATTGGTGAAGTCCATGGAGAACTATTATATAAAAAAATCAATGAGAAAAAACAGTATATATTTCCCCTATATCACCCTGCAGCAGTTATATATAGACCTCAATTAAAAGAGGTATATTTAGGAGATTTGGAAAAACTAAAAAAAATAATAAATAAATTTTAAAAAACTGTTGACTTATCTCCATAAAGAGTGTATCATATTGAATTGTCGGCCTAAGAACATTATATTTAGCAAATAAATTTAGAAGAAAATTTAAAAATAAAAGTTGACAAGAATAATATTATGTGATATAGTTAAGAGGTTGACACAAAATATATTGAACCTTTAAAACCAAACAGTGCGAAATACCTTGAGTAAATTTTTAACCAGGCAAACTTTTAATATGAGAGTTTGATCCTGGCTCAGGACGAACGCTGGCGGCGTGCCTAACACATGCAAGTCGAGCGAAGTACTTATCAATAAGCCTTCGGGCAGATTGATAAGCTACTTAGCGGCGGATGGGTGAGTAACGCGTGAGGAACCTGCCTTCCACAAGGGGATAGCCTCGGGAAACCGGGATTAATACCCTATGACACTTAAAGGTCCCATGACTTTTAAGTTAAAGCGTTAG
>JAAYFV010000166.1 GCA_012728075.1 Tissierellia bacterium | reverse complement strand
TAAGGTTTATACCTACATTATTAGAAGAAACGGATAAGATAATGAAGGCACAGATGGCTAGAGGAGCAGATTTTGAATCGGGAAATATAATCAATCGAGCGAAAAACTTAGTCCCTTTATTGGTTCCATTATTTATAAATGCTTTTAGAAGAGCAGATGAATTGGCTAATGCCATGGAAGCTAGATGCTATCGTGGAGGGGAGAATAGAACTAGATTAAATGAATTAAAACTGGATAATCAGGATGTACTAGCAATTAGTATAGCAGCTTTATTTTTTGGATTTATAATATCTACAAAATATATTGCTTATGTATAGAGGGATAATATGGCTAATATAAAATTAACAATACAATATGAAGGCACCAACTATATAGGATGGCAAAAACAACCAAAAGGAGATAGTATCCAAAGGGAAATAGAAAAAGCCATTAAACAGATTACTGGTGAAGAAGTAGATCTTATAGGATCTTGTAGGACTGATAGTGGAGTTCATGCTATAGGACAGGTAGCTAATTTCCATACTAACTCATCTATTCCTCCAGATAGATTTATGTATGCTCTAAACAGTAAATTACCAGAAGATATATCCATAGTTAAATCCGAAGAAGTAGCCAAGGATTTTCATTCAAGATATGATGCTATTGGCAAGAGATATAAATATCTAATTTATAATCATCCCATAAGAAACCCTTTATATAGGAGATTTGTCTATCATGTTTTTTATCCTTTGGATTACCACGAGATGAACAAAGGGATTAGGTATTTTATAGGTACCCATGACTTTACATCTTTTATGTCAGCTAATAGCAATGTAGATAATCCCATTAGAAGGATTGATCAATCTTTTTTATCTAGAGAAGGAGATTTGATAATATTTTCCATAGAGGGAAATGGTTTTTTATACAATATGATCAGGATAATAGTAGGAACATTGGTAGAAATTGGACGAGGAGTGATGAAACCTCATAATATTCCCCATATTATTGAATCAAAAAATAGAGAATTAGCAGGACCTACAGCCCCACCTCAAGGACTCTATTTAGAAAAAGTTTATTATTAAAAATACGTCTTGACATTGATAATACCTTGTATTAGAATATATAGGAGTGTTTAAAAGCCCCGGAACTTTGAGACACAACTCAATGCTGGATAAGGAGGGAAAAAGATGAAGAGCTATATGGCTAAGCCAAATGAAATTGATAGAAAATGGTACGTAATAGATGCAGAAGGCAAAGTATTAGGTAGATTGGCATCAGAAGTAGCAACTATATTGAGAGGAAAACATAAACCTATATATACTCCTCATGTAGATACTGGGGACTATGTAATAATTATAAATGCAGATAAAGTAAGATTAACTGGGAAGAAATTAGAGCAAAAAGAATATAGATATCATACAGGGTATCCAGGTGGATTAAGATCTATACCCTATAGTAGAATGATGAAAGAAAACCCAGAAAAAGCTATTCAACTAGCTGTTAAAGGGATGTTACCAAAGAATAGATTGGGAAGACAGATGATTAAGAAGTTGAAAGTATATAGTGGACCGGAACATAATCATGAGGCACAAAAACCAGAATTATATGAATTCTAGCTGTTATTAGAAGGGAGGACTGTAAGTGGCTAATGTACAATATATTGGAACAGGAAGAAGAAAGACTTCAGTAGCAAGGGTTAGATTACTTCCTGGTTCTGGGAAAATTATTATAAATAAAAGAGATATAGACGATTACTTTGATTTTGATACATTAAAGGTTTTAGTTAGAGAACCTTTGGAAATAACGGATACTTTAGACAAATATGATGTATTTGTAAATGTACAGGGCGGAGGATTTACAGGTCAAGCTGGAGCTATTAGACATGGTATATCTAGAGCCTTAATAGAATCTGACGAAGAATTAAGACCTGTACTTAAAAAAGCAGGTTTCCTAACTAGGGATCCAAGAATGAAGGAAAGAAAGAAATATGGTTTAAAGAAAGCAAGAAAAGCACCACAATTCTCCAAGAGATAATCAAATATACAAACTGCCAAGAAGAACTTTGGCAGTTTTTTTGTTGTATATAAACCCCCTTCTAGCCATATATTTCATTAGAGGGGGTATAATATTGAAGGTAATATATATTAGGAAAAAACAACTATATATTTTTTTGTCAATAATATTTATTTTAATAATTTTATTGATTATTTCCTTTAAAAACAAAGCTATACCTACCATGAACACTCTCATAAGCAATAAAACAATCGGCATAGACCCAGGCCACGGTGGCATAGACCCAGGTACTGTAAGTAAAAATGGAGTATTAGAAGCAGAAATCAATTTAAAAATAGGATTAAAATTAAAAGATATAATTCAATCCCATGGGGGAAAAGTAGTATTAACAAGGAAAAATAAAAATTCTCTATCGAAAGTAAAAAGGGAAGATTTAGAGAGGCGGAAAGGGATTATAGAAGAGGAAAATTGCGATATATTTTTAACAATCCACTTAAATAGTTTTACCGATTCTAGATATCATGGAGCCCAAATTTTCTATAAAAAGGGATCTCAAGAAAGTATGATTTTAGCAGATTGTATTCAGGAAGAATTACGTAAGGCATTAGATGAAAACAATACTAGAGTGCCCCAGGAAAGGGAAGATATATATTTATTGAGTGAATTAAACATTCCATCGGTTTTAGTGGAGTGTGGATTTTTATCCAATGAACAAGAAGAACAATAGCTACAGACTGATAACTATCAAGAGAAAATAGCCCAAGGAATATACAATGGTATAATTAAATATTTCGAAAAAATTGAAGAAAAACAGAATTAAATGTGGATAAGCTCTGTGGATAACTATAAAAACTGTGGACAAACAAATATTATGTAAACATAACTATGCCTTATAGTGCATTTTCATGGCAGAATATAAGTTTACATAAGTTATCCACTTGTGAATGTGGATAATGTGGATAAAGTGGATATTTTTTAGACAAGCTTTATTGGATAAAATACATCTTTGTATTTTTATTTTCGTTGCAAAAATAACAGTATTGCAATATTATCCCTTCTCTTGTATAATAAAATCGATGCTACTTTTAAATCCACCATTTAGTAAAAAATACTATGTTTAAATCGTGGATTTTAGGGTATCATATTATGGATAAATTTAGGAAGGAGTGGTAAAATGGTAGCAAAGAAAACTCCCCTTTATGATGAACATGTAAAACTTGGGGGAAATATAGTTGATTATGCAGGATGGTTCCTTCCAGTACAATATGAAGGTCTAATTCCAGAACACGAGGCAGTAAGAAATGCAGCAGGATTATTTGATGTATCTCATATGGGAGAAATAGTAGTTAAAGGTGAGGATGCTTTAGCATATTTACAATACTTAACAACAAACGATATAGCATCAATAGAAACTGACCAGATAATATATACAATGATGTGCTATCCTGATGGAGGAGTAGTAGATGATTTTTTAGTGTATAAGTATGCTGACGATGAGTATCTACTCGTTGTTAATGCTGCTAATACAGACAAGGATTTTAAATGGATGATAGACAATAAAAAGGACTTTAATATCATCATTGAAAACATTTCCGATCAAATTGGTGAAGTAGCTATTCAAGGACCTAAGTCTGAAAAAATATTACAAAAGTTAACAGATACAGACTTATCAAAGATCAAACCATTTCATTTTGATAGAAAAGTTAATATATCAGGTGTAGAGTGTATGGTATCTCGAACTGGCTATACTGGCGAAGATGGATTTGAAATATATACATCTAAGGATGATATAGTTAAAATTTGGAATGCTATACTAGAAGCCGGTAAAGACGAGGGAATTAAACCAGCAGGTTTAGGATGCAGGGATACCCTTAGATTTGAAGCAACTATGCCTTTATATGGAAATGAAATATCAAAAGATATTACTCCATTAGAAGGGGGATTGAAATTTGCCGTAAAATTAGATAAAGAAGAAGATTTTATAGGCAAAGAGGCCCTTAAGAAGCAATGGGAAGAAGGATTGACTAGAAAAGTTGTTGGATTTGAAATGATAGAAAGAGGTATACCAAGAGAAGGCTATGAAGTATATAAAGATGGGAAAAAGATTGGCCATGTGACCACAGGATATATGTCACCAACTCTTAAAAAGAGTATAGGAAATGCACTAATAGATATTAACGAAGCTGAAATAGGCAAAGAAATAGATATAATGATTAGGAAAAAACCTGTAAAAGCTAAAATCGTTAGTAGAAAATTTTTAAAATAATTAAATAAAATTAATATAAATTAATGATAATTAAGGAGGGCTAAACAATGAAGGTTTTAAAAGATTTGTATTATACAGAAGATCATGAGTGGCTTAAAGTTGAAGGAGATGAGGCATATATAGGTCTTGCTGATTATGCACAAGATCAATTAGGGGATATTGTATATGTGGAACTTCCAGAAATTGATGATGAATATGAAAAAGAAGAAGCTTTTTCTGCAGTAGAATCAGTAAAGGCAGCAGCAGATGTTTATATGCCAGTAGATGGAAAGATAGTAGAAGTAAATGAAGAATTATTAGACGATCCTGGCTTATTAAACCAAGATCCTTATGAAAACTGGATAGTAAAAATTGAAATAGCAGACAAATCTCAATTAGACGATTTAATGACAAGTGAGGAATATGAAAAGTTCTTAGATGAGGAGGTTTAATTATGTATCCTTACATCCCAAACACTAAAGAAGATGAACAGAGGATGTTGGAAGTTATAGGAGTTAATTCAATAGATGATCTATTTAGCGATATACCTGAGGATGTGAAATTAAAAAGAGATTTAAATCTCAATCCCTCCATGTCAGAACTAGAAGCAGCCAAATATATGAAAAAATTAGCAGAATCCAACACCCCTATAGATGATTTAACTTGTTTTTTGGGTGCAGGTGCATATGACCATTATATACCTTCAATAGTAGGGCATATCACCTCAAGAAGTGAATTTTATACTTCTTATACCCCATATCAAGCTGAAATAAGTCAAGGTACATTACAATATATATTTGAATATCAAACTCTCATATGTAATTTAACAGGAATGGATGTATCTAATGCTTCCTTATATGATGGGGGAACAGCTATTGCTGAGGCAGCTTTCATGGCATCTAATATAACTAGGAGAAATAAAGTAGTTATATCTAAGACAGTTAATCCAGAATACAGAAAAGTCCTAAAAACCTATGCTCATCTTCAGCAAATTGAAGTAGTTGAAATAGATGATAAAGAAGGAGTAACGGATTTAGACCAATTAAAAAATCATGTTGATAACAAAACTGCAGCAGTAATAGTTCAAAGTCCAAACTTCTTTGGCATAATTGAAGATTTAGAAACCATTGGAGAGATAGCTCATAGCCAAAAGAGGACTATGTTTGTAACCTCTGTAGACCCAATATCTTTAGGAATTCTTAAAACTCCAGGTTCTCTAGGAGCAGATATAGTAGTAGGAGAAGGACAGTCTATGGGAATGCCCCTTGCTTTTGGTGGACCATATCTTGGATTTATGGCAACTAAAAAAGCTCATATGAGAAAATTGCCTGGTAGGATAGTGGGAGAAACTGTAGATGTAGATGGAAATAGAGCTTTTGTACTTACACTACAAGCTAGGGAACAACATATTAGAAGGGAAAAAGCAACTTCCAATATATGCTCTAATCAAGGAGTCAATACATTAGCAGCTACAGTATATCTTGTTACCTTAGGAAAAGAAGGATTAAGAGAAGTAGCAACTCAGGCAACTCAAAAAGCTCATTATGCATTTGAACAAATAACTAAATCAGGCAAATACAAACCATTATTTGACAAACCTTTCTTTAAGGAGTTTGTAGTAACAAGTTCTGTAGATGCAGATGAAATAAACAAGAAGTTATTAGAAGAAAAAATACTTGGAGGTTACTCATTAGGAAGAGAATATCCCCAATATAAAAATGGAATACTCTATGCAGTCACTGAGAAGAGGACAAAAGAAGAAATTGATACCTTAAGTTCTGTATTGGAGGGGATAATATGAAAACATATAATAAATTAATATTCGAATTATCAAAGCCAGGAAGAACTGCCTATAGGTTACCAGAAAATGATGTAGATCAAGTAGCCCTTGAGGAGTTAATTCCTGAAGAATATTTGAATAAAGATGAGTTAGACCTTCCAGAATTAAGTGAAGTAGACATAATAAGACATTACACTAATCTTTCCAATAAAAACTTTGGTGTAGATACAGGTTTTTATCCATTAGGCTCTTGTACTATGAAATATAATCCAAAGATAAATGAAAATATGGCAGCACTAGATGGATTTGCAAATATACATCCATTACAACCAGAAGAGACAGTACAAGGTGCTCTTAGATTGATGTATGAAATTGATAGAGCATTATGTGAAATATCCGGTATGGATAAGATGACATTGCAACCAGCAGCTGGAGCTCACGGTGAGCTTACAGGCTTAACTTTAATAAAAGCTTATCATGAAAATAGAGGAGATACTAAGAGAACCAAGATAATAGTTCCAGACTCAGCTCATGGTACTAATCCAGCATCAGCAGTAATGGCAGGATTTGATACAGTAGAGATTAAATCCACAGAAGAAGGACTAGTGGATTTAGAAAGCTTAAAAGCTGTATTAAATGATGAAATTGCTGGCTTGATGCTTACAAATCCAAATACATTGGGATTATTTGATAGAAATATTAAAGAAATAGCGGATTTAGTTCATGAAGCAGGAGGATTGGTTTATTACGATGGTGCTAATGCCAATGCTATACTAGGTAAAGCCCGTCCAGGAGATATGGGATTTGACGTAGTTCATTTTAACATACACAAAACTTTCTCCACACCTCATGGTGGCGGTGGACCAGGTTCAGGTCCTGTTGGAGTAAAGGAATGTTTGTTGGAATTTTTACCAGTACCAACAGTTGAAAAAGATGGAGATAGGTACTATTTAAACTATGATATTCCAAAATCCGTAGGTAAGATGAAGGATTTCCACGGTCATTTCAATATATTGGTTAGGGCTTATACCTATATATTGACTATGGGTAGGGATGGATTGAAGAAAGCAAGTGAGATGGCAGTATTAAATTCTAACTATTTAGCCCATAGATTGAAAGATCATTATAATTTACAAGAAAATGCTATCTTTAAGCATGAATTTGTATTAGCTGGATTAAAAGGTGATTTTTTAGATGTAAGTACTTTAGACGTAGCAAAGAGGCTGTTAGACTATGGCTATCATCCACCAACAATATATTTCCCACTTATAGTAAATGAAGCACTAATGCCAGAACCAACAGAGACAGAAAGCAAAGAAACTTTAGATGAATTTGCAGAGGCACTTATTAAGATAGCAGAAGAAGCAAAAGAAAATCCAGAAATACTAAAAGAAGCACCCCATGATACTCCAGTAAGGAGAGTAGATGAAACAAGAGCAGCAAGGAATCCTATACTCAAATATGAAGGGTAGGTGTAATATTAGTTGAGCAAAAATATAGCAGTTATAGGAGCAGGTCCAGGAGGGTATGTAGCAGCTATAAGAGGAGCTCAACTAGGTGCTAATATCTATTTAATAGAGGAAAGGGAAGTAGGGGGTACATGCCTTAATAGAGGCTGTATCCCTACTAAAACTTATTTTAGAAACGCTGAAATAATGCGTACTCTAAGGCGTTCCAAAGAATTTGGGATTACAGTAGATAACTTCAAATTAGATGGCAAAGCACTACAGGAGAGAAAAAAAGCTGTAGTTGGCCAACTAGTAGGTGGCATCGAAAAGTTGATATCCTCATATAATAATATTGAATTCATACCTGGAAGAGCTTCTATTAAGGATAAAAATACCATAGTTATAGATTTAAAAGATGGAAACACTCGTGAAATATCTGTAGACAATATAGTCATAGCTACAGGCTCTAAGCCTACTATGACCGAAACCAAAGGAATAGATTTAGAAGGGGTAATCACAAGTGATGATCTTTTAGAGATGGAAGAGATACCAGAAACTCTAATAGTAGTAGGCGGTGGAGTAATAGGGCTGGAGTTTGCTAGCATATATCAGGAATTAGGTTCCCAAGTTATACTCCTTGCATCTAGAATATTAAAAAATGTGGACATGGAGTTAACAAGGAGATTGCCTATGTTCTTTAAGAAACAAGGCATGGAAACCTATGTAGATATAAGAGCAAAGGAAATAGTAAAAGAAGGAGACAAACTAAAGGTAATTGCTAGATATAAAAACAAAGATAAAGAAATAGAAGTAGTTGGAGATAAGGTACTTATAGCATCAGGCCGGGGCCCTGTAGTAGAAGGTTTAAATCTCGATGGTGTAGGAGTTGAATATGATCACAAGGGCATAAAGGTTAATGAACATTTTGAAACAACAACAGAAGGTATATATGCTATAGGAGACGTAAATGATTTAGGGATTCAATTAGCTCATGTGGCTTCTAGTCAAGGTATATATGTAATGGAAAGATTGATGGGATTAACACCAGATATTAATTTGGATGTATATCCTAATTGTGTATTTACTTTACCAGAAGTGGCCTTTGTAGGATTAACTGAAGAACAGTTGAAGGAAAAGAATATTGATTATATTAGCAGTAAATTTATGTTTGCTGCCAATGGAAAAGCATTATCTTTAGGAGAAGGAGAAGGATTTATAAAGGTATTTGCTTCCAAGGAGGATAATAGGATTTTAGGTATTACCATAGTGGGCCCTCATGCCAATGATTTAATCCATGAAGGAGCTTTAGTTATAGCTAATGATTTGAAGTTAGATGCTATAACTAGAACCATCCATGCTCATCCAACTTTAAGTGAGGCTTTCATGGAAGCAGTTCATGGCTTAGAGGATAAGGCAATCCACATGGCACCTCCAAGAAAGAAAAGAAAGTAAATAAAAAAGAGTAAAATGAAAATCATTTTACTCTTTTTTATTTGGGTTTTTAAAAGGTAAATTAAGGAACAATGTAAAAACTTATTTTGTATAAAAAGTGAAAATATTTTCAAAGTATTTTTTAGTTGATAAAATTTAAAGATTACTATATAATTATTTTTGTTGCAAATCATTTGCAATTATAATTAAAAAACATATAATAGGGTATAATCCATAGAGAATGAAAATATAGGAGGAAAAATATGAAACTAAATAGATTTTTTATTATAATAATTATATTGGCTCTAATAGTAATATTTATCACTGGATGTAATAGCTATGAATATGAAAAGGATTTATACAATGATAAAATAAAAATAATTACAACACTATTTCCCCAATATGATTTTGCCAATGAAATAGTAAAGGATAAGGGAGAAGTAAAATTACTTCTTCCTCCTGGGGTAGAAGCCCATTCCTATGAACCTACGCCTAAGGATATAGTAGATATAAAAAAAGCAGATGTATTTATATATACGGGAAAATATATGGAACCTTGGGCAGAGAAGATGATAAAGGAGATAGATGATTCCACAATAGTCATAGATATAAGTAAAGGAATAGAGCTTGTAGATGAAGAAGATTGGGAACATAATCATGAACACCATGGAAAGGATCCCCATATATGGTTAGATCCAGTATATGCTCAAAAGATAGTAGATAATATATTAGAAGGGATAATAAAAGCAGACAGTAAAAATGAAAATTTTTATAGACAAAATGCAGAGAACTATAAGGAAAAACTGGCGGAATTGGATAAAAAATTTGTCGAAACTTTTAGTAAAGTTAAGCACAAAACCATTATACATGGAGGCCATTTTGCCTTTGGTTATTTTGCAAAGCGCTATGGATTAGAATATATATCTCCTTATGATGGATTTAGTCCTAATGCAGAACCAACTCCTAAGAAAATATCAGAACTGATGAACAATATGAAATCTTTAGGACTTAATGTGATTTATTATGAGGAGCTTATCGATCCTAAAGTGGCTAAAATTATATCTGAGGAAACAGGAGGGAAGATGCTACTATTACATGGGGCTCACAATATATCAAAGGAAGAGTTAGAATCAGGAATAAGCTATATAGAGATAATGGAATCCAATTTAGACAGATTAAAAGAAGGGCTGGGTTATGATGAATAACGTAATAACCGTAGAAAATTTAAACTTTAGTTTTGGGAAAAACCAAATATTAAAGGATATTAGTTTTCAAGTTGAAGAAGGGGATTATCTGGGGATAGTTGGTCCCAATGGTTCAGGGAAAACCACTTTGATAAAGATATTATTGGGACTAATTGGCCCCTATGAAGGAAAAATAATATTTAATGATGAAATAGGAAACAAAAATTCAATAGGTTATGTGCCTCAAGGCGCTATAAAAAGGGATAGATTATTTCCAGCAACTGTAGAAGAAATAGTAGCTACTGGATTATTATCCCAAAAAAAAGGCATGAAATTTTATTCTAAAGAAGACTATAGAAAAGTAGAGAATATACTTAAAAAACTAGGAATATATGGCCTAAAGAATAGAAAAATAGGCAATCTATCTGGGGGTCAAATTCAAAGAGCTTTACTAGCTAGGGCTATGGTGTCAAAGCCAAATATATTATTTTTAGATGAACCTACAAGTGCCTTAGATCCTAAAATAAGAGAGGATTTTTATAGCATATTAAAAGAAATAAATAGGGAAGGGGTAACAATAATACTAATATCCCATGATATTCTTTCCATAAAAAAGTATGTAAATAAAATACTATATTTAAATAGGGAAATAATATTTTATGGCCCTTATGACCAATTTAAAAATTCAAAAGAGATAGCCCAGTATTTTGGAATAACTTCAAGGGATTAACAAATGGTGGTGATATGAGATGAAAGAATTTTTGCCATTAATTATGGAGGCATTACAACAGGATTTTATATTAAGGGGAATAGTAGTAGGTTCTTTAATAGCTATTTCTTCATCTTTTTTAGGGATATTTCTAGTGCTTAAAAAGCATTCCATGATAGGAGATGGACTTGCTCATGTAAGTTTTGCCACTGTGGCTATTGCCTTATTATTAAATAAATCTCCTTTAATAATATCCATACCTTTAGTTATTCTTTCATCTTTTTTAATACTTAAATTAGATGAAAAAGCGGATATACATGGGGATGCAGCTATAGGGCTTATTTCTTCATTGGCTATAGCAGTGGGGGTTTTAATATCAAGTATATCTAAAGGATTTAATGTGGACCTATTTTCCTATTTATTTGGTAGTATTTTGGTTATAAGCAAGATGGACTTGATATTATCCATAATATTATCTATTATAGTTATACTGATTATATGTATTTTCTATAATAGTTTATTTGCTATAACCTATGATGAGGAATTTGCTAATGTATTAGGAATAAATTCTAAATTTATTAACTATTTAATATCTACTTTAACATCTATAACCGTGGTTTTAGGGATTAGGATAGTAGGGACTATGCTTATATCCAGTATGATAATATTTCCTACGGTAACAGCCTTACAGGTATCTAATAGTTTTAATAGCACCATACTAATTTCTTCTATAGTGTCGATAATTAGTGTTATAATGGGAACCTTTATATCCTATATATTCAATTTGCCTACAGGAGCAACTATTGTAATTATAAATGGAATGTTCTTCCTTTTATTCTTTCTCATAAGGAAGTTAAAAAATAATAATTAAAATTAACCAAAACAAGGAGAAGGATAAAATGCTTAAATATATTGATAATAAAGATATATTCAAAGAATGTGGAATTAAAAAAACAAAACAGAGAAACATCTTACTAAATATATTAAAGGAAGAAGAGGAACCATTGACTGCAGAGGAAATTTTTATAAAAGCTAGGGAAAGGGATAAGTATATTAATCTTTCAACTATATATAGGACACTTAATATATTTATATCAAAGGATATAGCGATAAAATTAAATTTAGAAAAGGAAAACAAATCCATGTTTCAATTAAATATGATGGATCATCAACATCATATAAGATGTATATCCTGTAATAAAAAGATAAGAATAGATAAATGTCCTATCATTGGATATGAATATTTTATAGAAGAGAATACAAATTTTCATATTATAGGACATAAGCTTGAGCTATATGGATACTGTTCTAAATGTAAAGATAAAAAACAATAGATATAATTAAAAATATTGTTAGCATTTTATATATTATAATGGATAAATACCATATATAGGAGGAAAAGATGAATAGAAAAAGATTGCTTATTATAAGTATTATATCCATAGCAATATTTATAATATTAGGAATCAATATTAAAACTTCTCAAGAAGGGATTTTATTTGATGAAATAATAATGGACTATGTCCATAGCAGAACAACTCCTCTAGGTACAAATATTATGAAAACAATTACTTATTTTGGGTCAGTATATTTTTTCTTACCCATTGGGATAGTAATATTTATATATATGCTAAGGCAAAATAATACCCAGGGAATTCTTTTATTAATACTATCTACCTTAGGTTCCTATGGGTTAAATTTTATACTTAAGAATATATTTGTAAGGACTAGACCTTTAAAATACTTTTTAATAGAACAAGGGGGATATAGTTTTCCCAGTGGACATGCCATGGTATCTATGACCTTTTATACTACAATGACTTATATATTTACAAGGGATTGTGAAAAAAGGGACAAAGAAAGTGTTATATGGTTTTTAAATGGATTAATCATATTTTTAATAGGATTTAGTAGAATCTATCTAGGAGTTCACTGGCCAACGGATATACTCATGGGGTACTTAATAGGCTATATATATTATAAGGGAATAATATATATAATTTAGAAAAACTACATGATCAAAAGAACTTTTTTAAAAGAAATACTTTATTTAAATTTTCAAAAGTGTTATTATTATAACAATAGTCTAACTAATCTACATAAAAAGTAATTCAGCTTTTATATAAAAAATTCTTCCATTTTCCACTTCAGCGAACGTAATAGTGAGTAGTTTGTAAATTTTATTAGAAAGGAGTAAAAAACATGAGTAGACTTAGTATTATTACCAAAGATAAAGCACAAGCCACTGTTGAAGTCCTATACAAAGACCTAGAACGTAGAATTATTGCAAGCCCTCCAGGATTATGCCCAATAGATTTAGCCTCTTCTTTTTTAAAGATGTGTCATGCACAAACTTGTGGTAAGTGTGTTCCCTGTAGAATAGGCTTAGGTCAATTGGAAAGCTTACTAGAAAGTGTATTGGATGGAGAAGCAGATTTGGAAACTATCAACTTAATAGAAAAGACTGCAAAGGCCATTTATTATTCAGCAGACTGTGCCATAGGATATGAAGCAGCTAACATGGTATTAAAGGGAGTTGAAGGTTTCAGAGATGATTTTGAAGAGCATATATTACGTGGTAGATGTACTTTTGAACTATATCAGCCAGTTCCATGTGTATCCTTATGTCCTGCTGGAGTAGATGTACCAGGTTATATTGCATTGATATCTGAAGGAAGATACAAAGATGCTATTAGATTAATAAGGAAGGACAACCCTATGCCTGCTACTTGTTCATTAGTCTGTGAACATCCTTGTGAAACTAGATGTAGAAGAAATATGATAGATGACTCTATCAATATTAGAGGCTTAAAGCGATTTGCAGTAGAGAATGCAGGCAAGGTACCTGTTGAGGAAAGGGCACCTTCTACTGGTAAAAAAGTAGCTATAGTTGGAGGGGGCCCTAGCGGATTAAGTGCAGCTTATTATCTATCCATTATGGGACATGATGTAGAAATATTTGAGCAAAATCAGAAACTAGGTGGAATGTTAAGATATGGAATACCAAGCTATAGACTTCCAAGAGAAGTATTAGATGAGGAGATTAATACTATTCTTTCTACAGGAATAAAAGTACACAAAGGTGTAAAAATTGGTAAGGATTTGACAGTATCAGAACTAAAAGAGAAATTTGATGCCATTTATATAGCTATTGGAGCTCAGACAGATAAAAAACTAGGTATTGAAGGTCAGGAAGCAGAAGGTGTTGTTTCCGCAGTTGAAGTTTTACGTCAAATAGGAGATGAAAAATATCCTGATTTTACAGGTAAATCCGTTGTAGTTGTTGGTGGGGGAAATGTGGCAATAGATGTAGCCCGATTAGCAGTACGTTTAGGTGCTGAAAATGTTAAGATAGTTTATCGTAGGCGAAAGGTGGATATGCCTGCTATGGAAGTGGAAG
Organism: Tissierellia bacterium; assembly: GCA_012728075.1. Classification (GTDB taxonomy): domain Bacteria; phylum Bacillota; class Clostridia; order Tissierellales; family Tepidimicrobiaceae; genus Keratinibaculum. The sequence goes on along the minus strand of JAAYFV010000166.1, from coordinate 59,751 downwards.
TTGAAGGAGCAATAGCAGAAGGCTGTGAAATATATGATTTATACGCACCAAGTAAAATAGAAACAGATGAAAAGGGTCATGTTAAAGCTATTTTAGTAAAACCTCAAATTGTAGGGCCTATAAGGGATGGTAGACCAGTACCAGTTGAATCAACAGATGGTATCCGGAGGATAGAATGCGATTCAGTTATCATAGCTATAGGGCAAGGCATTGAATCCAAATCCTTTGAAACAGAAGGGATACCAGTAACTGAAGGGGCAATAGATGCACCTGATTGGCTAGGTATAGAGGATATTCCTGGAATATATGCTGGTGGAGATTGTGTATCAGGACCAGCAACAGTAATTAGAGCTATAGCAGCTGGAAAGGTGGCAGCCGCTAATATAGATAATTATTTAGGATACCATCATATAATAGAAACAGATGTTAAGATACCAGAAGCTAGATTGGCAGATAGAATACCTTGTGGAAGGGTTAATATGAGGGAAAGAGATGCATCGGAGAGAATTAAGGACTTTGATTTAGTAGAATGTGGTATGACTTGTGAAGAAGCTAATCAAGAGTCTAGAAGATGCTTAAGATGTGATCACTTTGGATTTGGAGTATTTAAAGGGGGTAGGATTGAAAGATGGTAAATATAGTAATTGATAATAAAAAGATAAAAGTTCCAGAAGGAACAACTATATTAGATGCAGCTAAATTAAATGACATACCTATTCCCAATCTTTGCTATCTTAAGGAATTAAATGAAATTGGAGCATGTAGAGTTTGTGTAGTAGAAATAGAAGGAATTAATAGATTGGTTACAGCTTGTAATAATGTAGTAGAAGAAGGTATGGTCATCTATACCAATAGTCCAAAGGTAAGGGGAACCAGACGTATAAATGTGGAATTGATTCTTTCACAACACGATGCTCGATGTGCTGCCTGTGTTAGAAGTGGAAATTGTAGTTTACAAACTATAGCCAATGATTTAGGAATTTTAGACATTCCTTATGAAGAGGATCTACCTCATGCAAGATGGACTAAAGGTTTTCCATTAGTACGTGAATATGAAAAATGTATAAAATGTATGCGCTGTATTCAAGTATGTGATAAAATTCAAGACTTAAATATATGGGATTTATCCAATACAGGTTCTAGAACCAATGTAGATGTTTCTTTAAATAGAAGAATAGAAGAATCTGACTGTTCCCTTTGTGGTCAATGTATTACCCATTGTCCTGTTGGTGCTCTTCATGAAAGAGATGATACTCAAAAAGTATTTGAAGCATTAGCGGATGAGGATAAGATTACAGTAGTGCAAATTGCACCAGCGGTAAGAGCAGCTTGGGGAGAAGAGCTAGGTTTGAGTAGAGAGTTTGCAACAGTAAATAGATTGGTAGCAGCATTAAGAAGAATGGGATTTGACTATATATTTGACACTAACTTTACTGCTGATTTAACCATAATGGAAGAGGGAAGTGAATTTTTAGAGAAGTTGAAGAATAAAGAAAATGAGAAATTCCCTATGTTTACTTCCTGTTGCCCAGGATGGATACGTTTTATGAAAACTCAATATCCTGATATGGTAGAGCAACTATCCACTGCTAAATCACCACAACAAATGTTTGGAGCCATAGCTAAATCCTATTATGCAGAATTATTAAATGTAGATCCTAGTAGGATTTTCTGTGTATCTATTATGCCTTGTACAGCTAAAAAATATGAATGTGATGTATCTGTTTTAAATGATGCAGGTGCTGGGCAGGATGTAGATGTGGTGTTAACTACTAGAGAAGTAGTAAGAATGATAAGGGCTGAGCATATCGTACCAGAAACATTAGAAGAAGAAGAATTTGACACACCATTGGGCATTAGCTCTGGTGCTGCAGTTATATTTGGTGCAACTGGAGGAGTAATGGAAGCAGCTTTAAGATCAGCTTATTATTTGGTAACCAATGAAAATCCAGATCCAGACGCATTTAAGGAAGTAAGAGGTAAAGAAGGTTGGAAAGAAGCAACTTTTGATTTAGCAGGAAATAATATTCGAGTAGCTGTTGCCAGTGGCTTAGGCAATACTAGAAGATTGATAGAAGCCATTAGAAATGGGGAAGTAGAATATGATTTTGTTGAAATAATGGCTTGCCCCGGTGGCTGTGCAGGTGGAGGAGGTCAACCTATTAAGGATGGAGTTGAATTAGCTGAGGAAAGGGCTGAAGTATTGTATGGATTAGATAAGATAAGCAATATTCGATTCTCACATGAAAATCCAGCAATAATAAAATGTTATGAAGATTATTTAGGTAAGCCTTTATCACCTCGTTCCCATAAGCTTCTTCATACAGACCAACACAAATGGGAATTAAACACACTTTCTAAAAAAATATAATTTTGTAGGTCTCTAAGGATACAATATTCTTTAGAGGCCTTATTTAGTGATATAATATTGGTGGGAGGGATGGATAATATGAGTAAAATATATTTAATTATAGTATGCCTAATTATAATTTTATTTACCACTAGCTGTGGAACAAATAAAGCTGTGGAACCGATAACAGTTAATTTTTCTTTTGTAGATGGTATCCCTGCTCTTACGGTAGCTAAAATATTGAAGGAAAAACCTACCATAGATGAAAATATAACTATAAATTATGAAATACAAAAATCTCCAGATCTATTAGTTAGCAAGGTACTAAAGGAAGAAGCAGATATAGCAATAGTTCCTTCTAATTTAGCAGCTCAAGCGTTTAATAAGGGGCTTCCTTACAAGCTAGTAGGAACAGCTACTTGGGGAACTATTTATTTAGTTGGTACAGAAGATATAAATAGTTTTGATGAATTGAAGGGAAAGGAAATATATGCTTTTGGGAAAGGACTTACACCAGATTTAGTACTTAGATTTGTACTTTCAGAAAATGGTATTGACCCAGATAAAGATATAAATATAAGTTATTTAAATGCTGCTTCAGAAGTAGCTCCTGCTTTATTGGGAGGTAAAGCTAAATTAGCCCTTCTTCCAGAACCATTGGTAACCAATATAATGATGAAAAAAGAAGATGTTAAAGTAGTACTTGATTTAAATGAAGAATGGAAAAATATTACAGGAACTAGTGGAGGATACCCTCAAGCTAGTTTAGTAATAAAAACAGATTTAATAGAAAACAATAGAGAGTTTGTTGATGAATTTATTAAACTATATGAGGAAAGCATAAAGTGGGCTAAAGAAAATCCAGAAAAACTAGGGGATTATTCAGAAGAATTGGAATTAGGAGTCAATAAAGCTTCCATAGTGGAAGGGATAGAAAGGATTAACATAGGTCCTTTTTCCATTGGAGAAAGCAAAGAAGAATATAAAATTTATTTTGAGACAATAATGGATTTTGCACCAGATTTCATAGGAGGAAAAATCCCTGATGAGGAAATATACTTTGAAAGATAAAAGATTATCTATCATATCTAGGATAGTACTAATACTAATTTGGATAGTACTATCCCATTTAATAGATAACGAAGTAATATTTCCAACTATTAACAGTACCATAAATAGTTTAATTGATATAGTAAAGGATCCTAAATTTATTATCATAATAAGCTATTCTTTGATGAAAGGCTTAATTGGCTTTTTTATATCATTAATTATAGCTGTGATTATGGGAATTTTATCTAGTATATTTAAAATAGTTTATCATATTATGGCTCCTATCATAAATTTTTTAAGTTCGGTACCTACTATGGCTATAATTATATTAGCACTTATATGGTTAAACAATGAAATTGTACCTATGTTTGTGGGATTTATAATGGTATTTCCTATATTGTATGAAACAGTTCTTAAAGGCATATTAAACATAGACAATAAAATAATAGAAATGGCACAAGTATATGATGTAGATAGACTTATTATCGTAAAGGATATATATTTACCTAGCATATTTATTAATTTAAGCCATGTATTTGAATCTGCTCTAGGTCTTAATTTAAAGATGGTAATTGCAGGAGAAGTTTTAGCTCAGCCTAAATATGGTATAGGGAGCAGTCTTCAATTACAAAAAATGTATTTAAACACATCAGGAGTTTTTGCTTGGATTATAATAATACTTTTAATTGTTAAAATGATACAATGTTTATTAAGTAAAATGAAACATATACTTGGTGCAAATAAATGGAAGGGATAATATGGAATATAAAGCAATAGATATAGTAAAATACTATGGAGATTTAAAGGTTTTAGATGGCATTACTATGGATTTTCAACCAAATAAAACTACTTGTATTTTAGGACCTTCTGGATGTGGAAAAACCACTTTTTTAAATATAATAGCAGGATTAACAGATATGGATTCAGGAGAAATAATTGGATTTGAAAATCAATATATATCTTATGTTTTTCAAGAGGATAGATTAATTCCATGGAAAAATGTAAAGGAAAATATTGGTTTTGTTTTAAAAGGCAAAATGGTTGAAAGTAAAATAGAAGCTACTATAGATAGATATTTAAAATTAGTTAATTTAGAGGAGTATAAATATTATTATCCAAAAGAACTAAGTGGGGGTATGAGACAAAGAATAAGTATATTAAGGGCTTTTGCTTATCCTTCCAATGTACTTATAATGGATGAACCCTTTAAATCCTTAGATATAAATAATAAACAAATTGTAATGGATTTTTTTAAAGAATTAATGGCAAAAAAAAATAGAACCTGTATAATGGTTACCCATGATATGGAAGAGGCTTTTACATTGGGAGATAGGATAGTAATTCTTACGGATAAACCTGCTAGGGTGAAAGAAATAATTGAAGTTTAGGGACAGTTGGAAGGATTTCTTTACATAGATTAGAACCTTGCATATAATTTCTATGGAACCAGATGAAATATTACCAAATGGAGAAATAAGTCCACAAATGCTTTACATTACCAATGCAGATAGTAATGTTCAAATAAGTTCAAGTAGCAGGGCAACAGTTGAGGCCTATGTTATAGGGTATAGCAATACTGTAACAAAGACAAAAGTTGAGGCAGATTTACAGCAATTGAAAAATGGTAGATGGACATCTATTAAGACTTGGTCAGTATCAAAAAACAGTTATAAAGCAACTCTTGTAGAATCTATACAGGTATCAAAGGGATATTCATATCGAGTAGTTGCAACAGTTACCGCTTATATTAGTTATTGATGTCAGGGAATGAGGGGGTTTAAGGATTAACAAGATACAATATTAAATTTTAAGGAGGTTCAGCATTTAATTCAAGTAGCAATTCAGGAATAATGGGAGACAGTTATTGGTATTATAGAAATTCTAGCAACAGAAGTACGTCTTGGACAGCTGCAAAAATCTTATTAAGAAGTGAAAATACTTTAGGACCTAAAGCTAGAACAGTATCTAAATATGGAGATTTAGATGTTGGAAGTATAGTATTTTTAACTAGAAGTGGAACCCCCTATCATTCTGTTATAGTTGCAGAACCAGGTGGCGATCCTATGGTATCAGCCCATACTTCTGACTATTATGGAAGATATAGTAATAGGTATATAGTGGTATCAGTCATATCAAAGCACATGTAAGAGGATATTATGAATAGTATATTGTTAGGGATAATAATAAAATAAGACGGGAATCAATACCCCGTCTTATATCTTACCCCAAAACTTCCTTATTCTTCTCCTCTATAAACTGATTGGTATACAAATTATAATAATAACCCTTTTCTTTAATTAATTCCCTATGATTACCCTCTTCAATAATTTTTCCATCTTTAATTACTAAAATCCTATCGGCATTTTTTATAGTAGATAATCTATGGGCTATTACAAAACTGGTTTTACCTTCTAGTACATTTTCTATGGTTTTTTGAATTATCATTTCTGTTTCTGTATCTATGGAGGATGTGGCTTCATCTAGTACAAATATTTTAGGGTTTTTGACGATAGCCCTAGCAAAGGAGATCAGCTGTTTTTGGCCAGTGGATAATAAATTTCCTCCTTCGCCTACATTGGTATCATAGCCTTTTTCCATTTTCATAATAAAATTATGACTATTGACTAATTTACTAGCTTTTATAATTTCTAAATCTGTGGCATCTAAATGACCATACTTTATATTGTCTTTTATGGTGCCACTAAATAAATGGGGAGCTTGTAGCACATAACCTAGATTATCGTGAATCCAAATTTGAGGCATGGTTTTATAATCTATGCCATCTATTAATATTTCACCAGAGGTAGGTTCATAAAATCTACAAAGTAAATTTACTATGGTGGATTTTCCTGAGCCAGTTTCTCCAACTAGAGCTATGGTTTCACCAGGTTTTACCTTAAGATTAAAATTCTCCAAAACCTTTTCTCCATTTTTATAGGCGAAATCTACATTTCTAAATTCAATTTCTCCCTTAATTTCTGGCCAATTTTCTTTTTTGGGGGTAAAGAAGTCCCCATATTCATTTACTACATCTTCACTATCTATAATATCTGGTACTTCATTTATAAGAGAAAATACTCTTTCAGCTGAGGCCTGTGCCCCTTGAATTTCTGCAAATACCACTGCTAATTGTCTTACAGGTTCAAAAAACTGAGCAGTATAAGCTATAAAGGCTGCCATAGTACCATAGCTTATGGTGCCTTGTATTACATCTTTTCCACCAGAATTTAAAACTAAGGCAGTGCCAATGCTACCTAATACTAAAATTATAGGGAAATATAGAGAAGAAACAATAGTGGCCCTTATGGACTTTTGTTTCATTTCTTCAGTGATTTCCTTAAATTCCTCTAAATTTATTTCTTCTCGAACTAAAGTTTTAGTAGTCATGGCACCAGATATATCTTCATTATAAGCAGCAGTTATTTTAGAATTAACATTTCTAACTTCCCTTTGAGCCTTTAATATTTTATTTTGAAAATATGCTGAGGCTATGGCCAAAGGGGGTACTACTGTTAATGCTATTAAGGCTAATTTAGCATTAAGCCTAAACATGGCAATTACAACTGCCAACATCATGGCAAGCCCCCAGGCAAAGTCCACTATGCCCCAGGATAGGGTTTCAGATATACCATTTATATCAGAGGTCATTCTAGCCATTAACCAACCTACAGCTTTTTCATCATAATAGGATAAGGGGAGGATTTGTAATTTTTCAAATCCTTTTTTTCTAATATCATAAGATACATTAGTTTCCACTTTTCCACCCATAGCTAAAAATAAATATACATTTATACCCTGGAATGCTATAACTATAAAAAATAATTTTATAAATTTATTTAATCCTATTAGATTTTTTTCTACTATAAAATTGTCAATGGCATATTTAGTAAATAGGGGAAATACAGAGTCCAAAGCACCTACAAATACCATAATTATAGCTAGTAGAATAAAATCTCTTTTGTGATTCTTAACTAATTCTAAGAAATTTCTCCATATAGTAATATCAATTTTCTCATTTTCCAATACTACCACCTCACTAGGCATGTAATTTTATATCTTCTTCTAAATCCTTCATAGAATTTTGAATTTCATATAATCTTTGATACAATCCTTTTTCATTTATTAATTTTTCATGATTACCTCTTTGTATTATTCTTCCATTGTCTAAAACTATAATTTCATCGGCCTCAGATACTGTAGATATTCTATGGGATATTATTATAGTCGTAGATTTATTTTTTCTATTATTTAGGGCTTTCCTAATGGATATATCAGTTTCTGTATCTACAGCAGATAGAGAATCATCAAAGACCACAATAGGGCAATCATTTATAATGGTTCTAGCAATGGCAACCCTTTGCTTTTGTCCACCAGATAGGGAAACTCCTCTTTCTCCCACATAGGTATCATATCCTTTATCAAAGGATTTAATATCCTGATGGATACTGGCAATTTTAGCAGATTCATAAACCTTTTTATCTTGAATACTAGGATTAGCTAATTTTATATTATCTCTAATGGTTTTGGCATATAGGAAAGGTTCTTGTAATACAATTCCTATATTTTTTCTAACCCAAGCCTTATCAATATCTTTTAATTCTTTTCCATCTATTAATATGGAACCCCTATTATAATCATAAAGTCTTGCTAATAAATAGACTAAAGAAGATTTGCCAGAACCTGTTGGACCAATTATAGCCACTGTACTACCAGCCTTTACTGAAAAGGAAATATTGTCAATTACTGGAGTATTCTTTTCATATTCAAAATAAACATTTTCAAATTCAATATTACCTTTAATTTCTGGCTTTTCATTGTTTCCATTTAAAATTTCTATATTCTCATTAAAAATTTCATCAATTCTTCCTATGGATACTATGGCTTTTCCCATATCTGTTAAAGTTCTTCCCATTTGTCTAATAGGCCACAATAACATATTTACATATGTAGAAAAGGCCATTACAGTACCTAGAGATATTTCTCCAGCTACAGCCCAAATACTTCCAAAGACTATAGTTAATCCAATTTGTATAAAACAAATAAAATCAGAAGCTCCCCAATATAGAGCTAAATCTTGAATTAATTTATAGGTTTTATCCCTATAGTCTTTATTTTTTTCATCAAACTTTTCTATTTCATATTTTTGATTAGCACAGGCCTTTACTACTCTTACACCTGTAAGATTTTCTTGTAGCACTGTAGTTAATTCTGCCTCTGCTTCATCAGAAGCCTCAAAGGCCTTTTTTACTTTAGAAAAAAATATAAATGCAAATATGAAAATTATAGGCATAGTAGCCATGGAAACTAAAGTCATTTTTACATTAAGTTTAAACATAGTATAAGATACAAATCCCAACATAAATAGTGAACCAGCCACTTCTACCAATTGTATAGACAAAAATCTTTTTATAGTATTTACATCTGAAGTACACCTTTGAATTAAATCTCCCGTCTCTGCTTTTACATGGTATTCATAAGGGAGTCTTTGAATTTGATCATATAGGGAATCCCTAATGTTTTTTGCAGTATTTTCAGCTGTTTTACTTGCTAAGGTATTTCTAAAATAAAGCAATATACCTCTTAAAATTGCAATAAATACTAATAGTACACCAATAATCCAAAGATTTTTTCTTAGATAAGCTCTACCTCCTATATATTGAATTAATCTTTCTAAAAAGTTAGAACCTATAGGTTCACTGCCAATAATAGAGTCTATAGTAGTTCTAATGATAAGAGGTGATACTATAGTGACCATCTGAGAAAGGATGATACATATCATAGCTAATACATAAATTCCTTTGTATCCGGTCATAAACTTAAACAGTTTTTTAATTTCTTTCATTTTATTTCCTCCTCATTTTGAATATAAAAAAACCATAAGATGTGACAAAAAGTCTACAATCCTACGGTTTTTATACCATGATAGCATTATAGGCATAGCTATCCTTTGGCATATAAATAAAGCAATTATTAGAATAAAAAAACCATAGGCAAGCACGCCTATGGTTATATAGACAAAAATTAATTATACTAAGGTATTCATAGGTCGTGCCATTGTTTTTATATAGTTTTCTTTAGCTTGTAATAGATTTGTTATTATGATCATCTTCACGACCTCCTTACTAAACTATCAATATGATTATATTATATATGGTATTTACAAAAATACAACAATATTCATACTTTTGTAATACAATTGTAATAATTATCTAACTTAAACTTCTTCCCAATACTACTCCATTTACACTAGCTTGCATAAGTCCCCTTGTAATTCCTGCCCCATCTCCTCCAACATATAAACCTTTTATATTAGTTTCAAAATTATTATTGGTGATTACCTTGTTAGAATAAAATTTAACTTCCACACCATATAAGAGGGTTTCATCACTAGCAAGTCCAGGAGCCACGTTATCTAAGGCTATTAACATCTCATCTACATCTTTCATAATTCTATAGGGAAGTACCAAACTTAAATCTCCTGGCACAGCATCTTTTAAAGTGGGTATTATATTGTTTCGATATAATCTTTCATCATTAGTTCTTCTACCTCTTTTAAAATCCCCATATCTTTGAATTAACACTTTGTTTCCAGAGAGCATATTTCCAAGTTTTGCAATATGCATACCATATTCTATAGGAGAATTAAAAGGCTTTGTAAAATGTTTGGTAACCAATAGTGCAAAATTGGTATTTTCAGATTTTAAACTTTCAGATTTGTAACTATGACCATTAACAACTGCTAAGTTACCATCATAGTATTCGGTAGATACTTCACCTGATGGATTAGTGCAGAAGGTTCGTACTTTATCATCAAAGGTGGGAGTATAATATATTAATTTACTTTCATACATGGCATTATTCAATTCTTCCATTATTTCATTTCTAGTTTCTACCCTAACGCCTATGTCCACATCTCCTGTTTCTGTATTTATACCATGTTTAATACACAAATCTTTTAACCAATCAGAGCCATCTCTTCCAACTGCTATTACCACTTGGTCTGAATAGTATTCTTTATCAGCTATAACACCTTTTATATTTCTATTTTCATCTAATATTATGTCCTTTACTGGATTTTTAAAGCTTAAATTTACTTCAATTTCCTTTAGATATTTTTCTATACGCGTATATATAGCATAACCTTCTTCTGTACCCATATGCCTAATAGGACATTCTACCAATTTTAGATTACTTCTAATTGCTTTTTTTCTTATTTCCTCAATTTCCTTTTCTTTATCTATTCCATATATGGTAGTATCAGCACCAAATTTTAAATATATATTATCTACATAATCAATTAATTCTTGAGTTTCTTCATAACCTAAATATTTAGGTAAGTTTCCTCCCACATCAGGAGAAAGGGATAATTTACCATCGGAATAAGCTCCAGCTCCTGCAAAGCCAGTGGTTATATTACAGGGTTTACAATGTGCACATACTCCCCTTCTTCTTTTAGGGCATATCCTTTTTTCAATGGGATTACCTTTTTCTAGCATTAAAACCTTTTTGTTAGGATTGTGCTTTTTTATCTCCAGTGCTGTAAATATACCACAAGGTCCAGCACCTACAATTATAACATCATAGTCCATCTTTTTACCTCCTTAACTTGGTGCCAATGTATATAATACACTATATTATAATAAAAAACCACTATTTTGTTTTAAACTATTAGAAAACCGCTTATATTATGGGAAACAATCTACCATAATATAAGCGGTAAAAATATATTAAAACCAATATTTCTTCTTTTTATGTTCTATCCTATAAAATCCTTCAATGGGAAGTGCTTTTTCTTTACATAAATTTAATATTTCCTCCTTTTTATCACAAGGAATTTTTGCAGCAGTACCACAACTGGAACTGACTTGTCTTGGTACTGGCATTAGTTTTATTGGGTACTGAGCTTCCTTCATAGCTTTCTCAAATATTAAAGCATGTTGGGTAACATGAAAAGTAACAACACAATAAACATCATCCATTTTTTCACCTATTTCCTAATATTGAGGGTATATTCTCCAGCATTTTCTTCTACTTCTACCTTATATCCTTTTCCCTTAGCAAATCTTTTAATATTTTCTACAGCTACATGGGCATCCACTAATACTTGAATAGGTTCACTAGGATTGGATTCCATAGCGTTTTTCGTCATTATAACTGGTTCTGGACAAGAACGACCTCTTGCATCTATTACATTAGGCATTTCTTACACCCTCCTTTTTTTGTTTATTCTTTAGATTTGCTTCTTTAACTACACTATAAGCTATGACTAAAACTACTATAATACCTATAATCACGGCAACTTTTCCATTGTTTGTTACCCCTTTTGGACTAGAAGCCAATCCAAAGTTATGAGCAAAGGCTGCCCCTATAGTAATTCCAAGTACAGTTATTCCAGCATCAGCATCTCCTTCACTAGCAAGAATAGTCTGTCTTACAGGGCAACCTCCTAAAAGTACAGAACATATTCCTGTCAAAACCATGCCCATGAAATTCCATATATGGACAGGATGAGCTACTGGTTGATTTTCAAAACCTAAATTAAATGTATCAAAATTTAGAATTAAATTTGCTATTAAATTCACCACAAATATTCCTAATATTCCCCAAAAGAAGTGATAATCCTTTATCAACATAATATCTCTAAAAGACCCTGCAGTACATATTCTACTCTTTTGAAGAATTCCTCCAACTATCATTCCCAGGATTAAGGACAATAGGATAGGAGCTCTCATAGAGCCAGGTCCTTCTTCACTAAAGAATATAAAATCAGGTTTTACAATTAAGAATATGAGTAATACTATAGCTACTATAGGCATAATATATCCAGAAAATTTAGGTTGCTCAATATTTCTACCTAGAGTGTAGCCTCTCTTTAAAAATTGAATACCAATAAATATTCCCACTAGATAACCTAAAAGTCCAATTAAAGCATTTAAATCTCCATTAGCAAGTCTTAGTATCATCCTCAAAGGACATCCTAAAAATACTAAAGCACCAATAACTAAAAAGAAACCTAAAAAGAATCTAATTAAAGGTGAGGAGCCTCCTCTAGATTTAAAATCCCCATTGGCTATGGAAATGATAAAAGCTCCTAAAATGAATCCAATAATTTCAGGCCTTATATACTGTACAATCTCTGCTCTATGAAGTCCTAATGCACCAGCAATATCCCTATAGAAACAGGCAACACATATCCCCATATTTCCAGGATTGCCAAATTTCAGTAAAAGGGCACCAATAAGGCCAATGATGCCTCCATAGATAAACATTTTACGTTTATCATTCATTATTAAAACCTCCTTGTCTATTTTTTATCATTACATATATGATTATATAAGACTTAAGAAGGTTTAAAAAATAATAAATATCTATAGTTTTCATTATAATATTGATACAATTTATACTAACCAAATAGAGATTCTTCTAGCAATTGAATATCCAATATCTTTATTGTATTCTTATCAAAATCTATGATCCCCTCTGCTTTCATGTGGCTTAATTCTCTAGATAGGGAAGGTCTAGGAACATTTAAAAGTTCAGCCATCCTTTTTCTTGTATAGGGTATATTCAATATAAATGTTTTTTGTTTTTTATATTCGTGTAAAAGATAACTTGATATTTTTTTTCTAATGGTATCCTGACTTAAATTGGCAATCCTATTGTTTAACATTAAAATTCTTTGGGACAGTATAGATACAAAATTAGTCAGCACCTTTGAATTTAGCATAGATAATTTTATTATATCTTCCTTTTTAATAAACATTATTTCACTATACTCTATAGGGGTTATAGTTGCAGGATAGACATGTTCCCTTGAAAACACTAAGGATTCCCCAAATATATTTCCTTCATTAAATATATTTATGGTCATAACTTGCCCTGAAGGAAATATTTTTTGAATTTCTACTTTCCCTTTAAGAATAATCCCTAAGCTATGACAATCTTCTCCCTCAATGGCTATTACTTCATTATTGTTGTATATCATAATTTTAAAATCAATTTTATCCAATATTTGGATAATATCCTCCTCGTCAATATCTTTAAATAATAGGCATTTTGATAATTGAACAATATAGTCCTTCATGGCTACCTCCTATAGTTTAATTTTAATATACTTAAAATACTCAATCAATAGTGATATAATATATAGAGCATAAAAAAACAAAAAAATATAAAAATATGTGACTATTCTATTTAAAATGGGTAAGTATAAAAATGAAGGTTTATTGTGCTTTTTTAGAGGGAGTGGTCCATATATGAGTGAATAAGCTTACACATGGAGTGCATATAGTAATATCATGATAGCATATATTATATAAAGGAGATCGTATTATGAATAAGATATTATTGATTAATAGAATTAATCCTCAAAATTATTCAAATACTAAAAATAAGGTTTTTTTTATGATTGGTGGGATGAATATCCCCACTGTGGAAAATAGGCTTATGGATGTAATAAATGACTCTAATATGGTTAAACCAGAAGATATGGTATTAAAATACAATGGTATTGAATTAAACATAACTGTACAACAGATACCAGCCATTGTAAAATTGTTATGTGATGAAAGCTTTTCCATATATGGCATATATCAATTATATAATCCAGATGAATAAATGCTTAACTCCCTTTTACGGAATAAGGGAGTTATATTATTTACAAAACTAGTATGGGAATGGTATGATTAATGGAACTAAATATTTTCGAGGTGATTTTATATGAAAAGATGGAAAAGAAAGGGTATAATAATATCTATAATTGTGGTTATAGTATTTAGCCTTTTTATGTATTTTAAATTTTCTATAAAAAAGGAGACAGTCAAATTATCGGATACAATAGAAGAAAAACTAGCCAAGATATTGGAAGTGGCCACAGTTAAGTACAATTATACCAATGTAGTAACCTATAAGGACAATATGAAAGTTAGTGGATTAAATGTACCTTTTACAAACAAGAGCTTTATCATAAAATATAGTGGCTATATAAAAGCGGGAGTAGATTTAAATGGAATTGAAACCCAAGTAATAGATCCTAAGACAGTTAAAATTATATTGGACAAGCCAAAAGTATTTGATAATGTAATAATGGAAGAAGATGTATATGTATATGATGAAAGGGATTCGGTTTTTAATAAGCTAAGTTTTAATGATTTATATGATGTGCTAGTAGAGGAGAAAAAGAGTATGGAGGAAGAAGTAATAGAAAAAGGACTTTTAAATGATGCAGAAAAAAATGCGAAGGATGTATTAATGTCTTTGTTGGAAAGTATGGGATTTGAAAATATTGAGATAGTATTTAGATAGAAATATAACTCCCTAATGGATTGGTTTTAAATATAAACTATCAGCATATAAATATTATATGGGAGGGATAGGGATGAATAGGAAATTCAATATTATCCTACTCTTATTTATATTAGTGCTGATGGTTATAATAATAGGAAACTATATACATCTTTTTTTCACCAAAAAAGGTATAGATTATGAAAATAAGGGTACCTATTTAAAAGTAGACAAGAATAATATAGCTCTATTAATAGAGGTTGATAAGAAGCAACTTCATATTTTAGATATTTCCTCCAATAAAATAGTTAAAAGCTATGTGGTAGCTACTGGAAAGGTAGATACTCCAACTCCATTAGGTAGTTTTAAAATAGTAGAAAAAGCCAAATGGGGGGGAGAATTTGGTTCTAGATGGTTAGGTTTAAATGTACCTTGGGGGAAATATGGTATCCATGGTACAAACCAGCCAAGCTCTATAGGCTTTAATGCTTCTGCTGGTTGTATTAGGATGAGGAATAAAGATATAGAAGAATTATACAATATAGTGGAATACAATACCAGGGTTAATATAGTCAATGGACAATATGGCCCTTTTGCCTATGGATTTAGAAAATTGTCTCCAGGGGATAGAGGTGCAGATGTATTAGAGGTTCAGAAAAGATTGAAATTACTAGGCTATTATGATGGTGCCCTTGATGGTATATATGGAGAAGGAATGAAAAGCTCCTTAATACAATATTTAAAGGATAATAATATGCCCTTGACAGATACAATAGATTTTAATATATATACTAAGTTGGGGATAATACTTATGGAGTGAAATTACATATGGTTAATATTTTATCTATTGGGTATAAATATATGGCAAAGAAAAAATTCGAATAATTAAATTTAAGGAGGTTTATTATGGCGTCTGAAAAATTATTAAAAGAACTAAACGATCAATTTAATTTTGAATTAGAATCAGGGTATTATTATATGGCAATGGCAGCCTACTGTGCTGAAGAGAACTTGGATGGTTTTGCTAACTTTTTCATAATTCAAGGTCAAGAAGAGTATCTTCATGCTATGAAATTTTTTGATTTTATAAACGATATGGATGGAAGAGTTATCATGAAGGCTATAGGGGAACCCCAAAATGAATTTGAATCCCTAGTCCATGTATTTGAAACAGCTTTAAAACATGAGGAATTGGTAACTAGTAGGATAAACAAATTGATGGATTTGGCAAAAGAAGAAAAAGATTATGCAACTATTAGTTTTCTACAATGGTTTGTAGATGAACAATTAGAGGAAGAAAACAGCATGAAAGATATACTAGTAAAATTAAAGAGGATGGATGGACATTTCCAAGGTATATATATGTTAGATAGAGAATTAGCAGGAAGAACTTTGGAACCTATTGAATAATGAATATTAAAAAAGACAGGCATTTTGACCTGTCTTTTTTTGTAGACGTACTATCTAGTTGTAGTACCTCCACCCATACTTCTTTGTGCCATTTCAACTAGTCTTTTAGTCATATATCCACCAACATATCCATTTTGCCTAGATGGTAAATTACCTTTATCTATTGAGTTGTAGTCTGACATACCCAATTCAGAAGCTATTTCTAACTTCATTTGATCTAGTGCTTGACGAGCTTCTGGTACTAGGATGTTATTTGAACCTGTTTTGTTATTAGTAGCCATTAATTTCAACTCCTTTCTTAGGTAATTATTTTTTTATATTTATAAGATTTTGTAATAGTATTATGTGTAGAAAAGACTAAGATAAACCATGTAATTTTATCTACTATTAGAGCCATTTTCTAATATAACCAAAAAATGAGATTTAAAAAAACAGAGCTATTAGTCCGGGGAAAAGGAAAAAAGTACGCAAATACGTAATTTACTTAATAAGCAGTATTGGAGATGTTTTTTTTAAAAAAAGTACGAAAAACAGGAAAACATTGATTCTCTTTTATTTCATCTCTAGTAAATTCAATTGATATATATTGGCATGAATATTGCTAATTAATTATAGTTAGCAATATTTTATATGAAAGGATGAAAACCATGTCAAATTTTCACTTTGCTGGTTGTGATACAGTATATTTAACAGAAAAATACGGAACACCTTTATATGTTATCTCCGAGGATTTCATAATAGATAGAATTGATGAAATAAAGGAGAATTTTGTAAAAAAATATAATCATGTAGAGGCTGTTTATGCAAGTAAGGCTTTTCTTACCAAGGAGATGGCTAGGATAATAAAAAGGGAAGGAATAGGTATAGATGTGGTATCTGGTGGAGAGCTATATACAGCAATACAGGTAGATTTTCCTCCAGAAAAAATAGTTTTTCATGGTAATAACAAAAGCTATGAGGAACTTGAGATGGCTGTAGACTATGGAGTAGGTAGAATAGTAGTGGACAACCTCTATGAACTTAAAAACTTAAATCATATTGGGAAACAATATGGAAAAAAAATAGACATGCTATATAGAGTTACTCCAGGAGTAAATAGCCATACCCATAGATATATTCAAACAGGACAAGTAGATTCTAAATTTGGAATTCCCATGGCAGATGACATTATATATAATGCTATTGAAAAAGCTATGAATCTATCTAATATAAATCTATTGGGTTTTCATTTTCATATAGGATCTCAGATTTTAGATAATATTACCTATCTAGAAGCTGTAGGAAATATAATGAAACTTATGAAGGAATCTAAGGATAGATTTAATTTTGAAACCAAGGAATTAAATACAGGTGGAGGTTATGGAATACAATATGGAGGAGGAGAAGGAAAATCTATAAACTTTTATACTGATGCCATAATGGATGAAGTATATAAAGGGTGTAAGAAATATAAACTAGAAGTTCCAAAGGTAGTTATAGAACCTGGTCGATGGATTATAGGGGAAGCTGGCATTACACTATATACTATAGGTTCAATAAAGGAGATTCCCAATGTAAGGACCTATGTAAGTGTAGATGGAGGTATGACGGATAATCCCCGTCCTAGTTTATACGAAGCCAAATATAATGCTCTAGTAGCAAATAAAATAGATGAAGAACCAGCTCAAAAGGTAACTATTGCTGGCAAATGTTGTGAATCTGGAGATATACTAATATGGGATCTTAAAGTACCAAAAGTGGAACCAGGAGATATATTAGCGGTTTTATCTACAGGGGCATACAATTATTCTATGGCTAGTAATTATAACAAAATTCCCAAGCCTGCAGTAGTAATGATAAAAGATAGTATAGATAGGCTAATAGTAAAAAGGGAGAGTTATGAAGATATGTTAAAAAATGAGGTTTAATTATCTCATGAATAAATTTTTATTTCTATTATATTAAAAATTGGGTGACTTTTAGTTACCCAATTTTTTACTTTATTAATCAACAAATTATTGGAACCATTATTAAAAATATACGTATTATGATTATAAATAAAAAATATTCAAATTGGGAGGTCTAGCCTATGAATGGAGATTTTTATGCTGAAAGAAATCAAAAAGGTTTAGCTAGAGTTTATATACCTTTTCAAATTATGAATGGAGTTTTTAGCCCTAGTGAAGCTCTTAAAAAAGGTACTTTGTTCCCTGAACTATATAAACCCTACAAAGAAAATGGAGCTAATTTATATGGAGGTGAATTTAATGGATAGGGAACAGAAGATATTATTAAAGGAAATAATGGAAGTTGGATTTGTATTAGTGGAAACTAATCTTTATTTAGACATTCAACCAAATGACGAAAGAGCCTTAAGGCTTCATAATAGTTATTCACAAAAATATAAAGAGTTAGAGTCTTTATACCAAGCCAAATATGGGCCTTTAAGATATACAGAAATGAGTAGCTATCCATGGGCATATATCAATGGACCTTGGCCTTGGGAAATAAACTTTGATATACCTTAAGGAGGTTTTAATATGTGGATATATGAAAAAAGATTACAATATCCTGTAAGAGTGGATACTACAAATCCTACACTTGCAGCTATGATAATCGAACAATTTGGTGGTGCTGATGGGGAATTATCAGCAGGGATTAGATACTTAACTCAAAGATGGACTATGCCCACCAATCAAACAAAGGCATTGCTTACAGATATAGGAACAGAGGAATTAGCCCATTGGGAAATCATAGGGACTTTAGTGTGGAAACTGGTAAAGGATGCCCCAGTAGATGAAATAAAAGGAACTCCCTTTGAAGCCCATTATGTAAATCATGGCAAAAGCCCTTTTCCTCATAGTGCAGCTGGTGAAGCTTGGACTGCTGCATATATTCAATCAAAAGGGGATCCAATAGCAGATCTTCATGAGGATATGGCAGCAGAGCAAAAGGCAAGAGCCACTTATGAATGGCTAATTAACATCAGTGATGACCCAGGAGTTAAAGATACGTTAAGATTTCTAAGGGAAAGAGAAATAGTCCATTTTCAAAGATTTGGCGAAGCTCTTATGATATTACAAGATGAATTAAATAGCAAGAAGTTTTTTTAAAAAAACAGGGTTTTCCTGTTTTTTTAATTGGACTAGACATATGAATTAAAAAAGGGTAAAATATAAGGGACAAGTATAATTTAATTGATATAATAAGTGTAAGGTAATGTATTGTTAAAAATATAGCAAAGGGGGAATATCTATGAAAGCAATGACAGCTCAAAATTTGAGATCAGCTTTTGGAGGAGAGAGCCAAGCCCATATGAGATATAGAATTTGGGGCGATAAGGCTGATGAAGATGGATTTCCAACAGTAGCTAGATTATTTAGAGCAACCTCTGATGCAGAGGAAATACATGCTACATTGCATTTTAAAGCCTTAAAAGATGAAAAAGGAGATTTTTCAGTTACTTCAGGAGCAGGATTTGGTTTTAGTACTACATCAGAAAATCTTCAAGGGGCTATTGATGGAGAGTTGTTTGAAGTAAATGAAATGTACCCAGCTTACATAGCAGTAGCTGAAATGCAAGAGGAAAAAGCAGCCCTATCTGCTATGAGGTTTGCTATTGAAGCAGAAAAAGTCCATGCAGATCTGTTTACAAAGGCCAAGGAAGCGGTAGACAATGGCAAGGATTTAGAAGCAGAAAAGGTATTATTATGCCCAGTATGTGGTTTTATAAGTATAACTGGTGAAGAAGATAATTGTCCTATATGTAAAGCAAAAAAAGAATTATTCATAGAATATTAATAAGGCACCTATTGGTGCCTTAGTTTTTTATGAAAAGGTTTTCAAAGTTTAAATTATCAACTAAATATAGGAAGATTAGGGGGAAATAGCCATATAGGTATCAAGGATGTGAACAAATATGATCATAGAAACCCTGGTTTTTTCATTACTAATTGGGAAACTACGAGGGGGCAAAATAAAAAACCTTGGGAAACTTCATATTAGAGGAGGACATCTGCTTATAATTGGTTTATTATTGGAGATGTTTAGTTTAATAATAGTTAAAAAATCTCAAGGGAAAGTATCCCAATTTATAATAGAGTATTTTAGAATAATTCGTGGTATTACATTTTTGTTGGTAATTATAGCTTTGATATTTAATATTAAACAAAAATGGTTAGGATTGACTTTAATTGGAATCATAATGAATTTTATCCCCATATGGGCAAATAATGGGAAGATGCCTGTATCCATTTATGGATTGGTAAATTCCCATATGTATGAGCAATTAGATCTATTAAAGAAGGATATAATATTGACTCATACAATTGGAGATAAAAACACTAAATTCTATTATCTATCGGATATAATACCTATACCAAAACCTTACCCACTACCAAAGGTTATAAGTTTTGGAGATATATTAATATCTATAAGCTTATTCTTATTGATTCAACATTTTATGAAATCAAATTATAAAAGAGGTAAGGGTATAAAACTTATAGGCAATAGGTATTTTAAGCTATAGATGTTTTAAAAATTATTTTACGATTAATATAATTAAAAAGCCATTAAATTTTTAAAATTAATATAAAGAAATATTATTTAGGAGGTAATATTATGTATAAACAAGAAGTTACTTTGCAAAATGAAACAGGTCTTCATGCTAGACCAGCAAGCTTATTTGTTAAGGAAGCATCTAGATTTTCAGCAGATGTAAAGGTATTAAAGGATGGAAAAGAATATAATGCAAAAAGCATCATGGGTATACTTAGCATGGGAGCTGGTAAAGGAGACACAATATTGATTCAAGCTGAAGGCGATGATGCCAAAGATGCTGTAGAGGCTCTCGTAAAGCTTGTAAACGATAATTTTAACGAATAAGGAGGATTTTCCATGAAAGGAATAGGAACATCACCAGGAATTGCTTTAGGCCATGTTATAGTATATAAAGAACCAGAAATAGCTGTAACTAAAGAACAAGTTCAAGATATTGATAAAGAAATAGATAGATTGGAAAAAGCTATAAAAATAGGAATCAAACAAATTGAAAATCTATATGAAAAAACCCTAAAAAATGTTGGAAAAGAAGAAGCAGAGATATTTAATGCTCATAAAATGATGATAGAGGATCCAGAGTTTATCGGTGATGTTAAAGAGACGATAAAAAGTCAAGAAGTAAATGCAGAATGGGCAGTAAAAAACACCGCCGACAAGTATATAGAAATGTTTGAAAATATTGAAGATGAATATCTAAGAGAAAGAGCTTTAGATTTAAAAGATGTATCCAAAAGGTTATTGAGAATACTATTGGATATTGAAACCATGGATCTTGGTTCCCTAGAAGAAGAAAGTATTATAGTGGCTGAAGATTTAACACCGTCGGATACAGCTCAAATGAATAAAGATATGGTATTAGGTTTTGTAACTGAACTAGGAGGGAAGACCTCCCATACATCTATTATGGCAAGAACATTGGAAATACCAGCTGTATCTGGATTAAAGGATATAACTAACAAAGTAAAAAATGGAGATTTTATAATAATCGATGGTAAAGAAGGCATAGTACTATTAAACCCTTCAGAAGAAGAAATAAAAACTTATGAACAAAAGAAAAAAGATTATAAGGAATTCCAACTGAAACTAGAGGATATGAAAGGAAAAGAGAGCATATCTAAGGATGGAGTTAAGGTGGAAATAGCAGCTAATATTGGTACTCCTAAGGATGTAGATAAGGTTATAGAAAATGATGGGGAAGGCATAGGACTATATAGGACAGAATTTCTATATATGGATAGCAAAACATTGCCAACAGAAGAAGAACAATTTGAAGCATATAAGATAGTAGCTGAAAGACTAGAGGGAAAACCAGTTGTGATTAGGACTTTAGATGTAGGTGGAGATAAGGATATTCCTTATTTAGATTTACCAGAAGAGATGAACCCTTTCCTAGGATATAGAGCTATTAGGCTTTGCTTAGATAGGACGGATATATTTAAGACACAACTAAGGGCTTTGTTAAGGGCTTCGGCTTTTGGGAATGTAAAGATAATGTTTCCCATGATATCCAGCATACAGGAAATTAGAGATGCTAAAAAAATACTAGAAGAAGCAAAAGAAGAGTTGAGAAAAGAAAACATCCCCTTTGATGAAAATATAGAAGTGGGTATAATGGTGGAAATTCCAGCTGCAGCAGTCCATTCAGATATATTTGCAAAAGAAGTAGATTTCTTTAGCATTGGAACCAATGATTTAATCCAATATACTTTAGCTGTAGACAGAGGTAATCAAGATATATCGTATCTATACAATCAATATCACCCAGGGGTACTAAAATTAATTAAGATGACCATAGAAAATGGACACAAGGAAGGCATATGGGTAGGAATGTGTGGAGAAGCAGCAGGAGATGAGAAATTAATACCTCTACTACTAGGTATGGGATTAGATGAATTTAGCATGAGTTCTTCCTCTATGCTAAGGGCTCGATGGATAATAAACAATACATCTAAAAGAGAAATTGAATCCATGTTAGACGAAATACTAAGTTTACCTACAGCAGAAGATGTAGAAAAATTCATAGACGAAAAGATATTAGGATAGTATTTTAAGGGATTGTCTTATAATAAGACAGTCCCTTTTATAAAAATTCATACAAATAAAATCTTATATTTGAATACAGTTTTTCATTTTAACCAATAATATAGTTAACTATATTATTGGTTAAAATGAAAAACTGTATTCAAATATAAGATTTTATTTGTATGAATTTTTATAAAAGGGACTGTCTTATTATAAGACAATCCCTTAAAATACTATCCTAATATCTTTTCGTCTATGAATTTTTCTACATCTTCTGCTGTAGGTAAACTTAGTATTTCGTCTAACATGGATTCAATTTCTCTTTTAGATGTATTGTTTATTATCCATCGAGCCCTTAGCATAGAGGAAGAACTCATGCTAAATTCATCTAATCCCATACCTAGTAGTAGAGGTATTAATTTCTCATCTCCTGCTGCTTCTCCACACATTCCTACCCATATGCCTTCCTTGTGTCCATTTTCTATGGTCATCTTAATTAATTTTAGTACCCCTGGGTGATATTGATTGTATAGATACGATATATCTTGATTACCTCTGTCTACAGCTAAAGTATATTGGATTAAATCATTGGTTCCAATGCTAAAGAAATCTACTTCTTTTGCAAATATATCTGAATGGACTGCTGCAGCTGGAATTTCCACCATTATACCCACTTCTATATTTTCATCAAAGGGGATGTTTTCTTTTCTCAACTCTTCTTTTGCTTCTTCTAGTATTTTTTTAGCATCTCTAATTTCCTGTATGCTGGATATCATGGGAAACATTATCTTTACATTCCCAAAAGCCGAAGCCCTTAACAAAGCCCTTAGTTGTGTCTTAAATATATCCGTCCTATCTAAGCAAAGCCTAATAGCTCTATATCCTAGGAAAGGGTTCATCTCTTCTGGTAAATCTAAATAAGGAATATCCTTATCTCCACCTACATCTAAAGTCCTAATCACAACTGGTTTTCCCTCTAGTCTTTCAGCTACTATCTTATATGCTTCAAATTGTTCTTCTTCTGTTGGCAATGTTTTGCTATCCATATATAGAAATTCTGTCCTATATAGTCCTATGCCTTCCCCATCATTTTCTATAACCTTATCTACATCCTTAGGAGTACCAATATTAGCTGCTATTTCCACCTTAACTCCATCCTTAGATATGCTCTCTTTTCCTTTCATATCCTCTAGTTTCAGTTGGAATTCCTTATAATCTTTTTTCTTTTGTTCATAAGTTTTTATTTCTTCTTCTGAAGGGTTTAATAGTACTATGCCTTCTTTACCATCGATTATTATAAAATCTCCATTTTTTACTTTGTTAGTTATATCCTTTAATCCAGATACAGCTGGTATTTCCAATGTTCTTGCCATAATAGATGTATGGGAGGTCTTCCCTCCTAGTTCAGTTACAAAACCTAATACCATATCTTTATTCATTTGAGCTGTATCCGACGGTGTTAAATCTTCAGCCACTATAATACTTTCTTCTTCTAGGGAACCAAGATCCATGGTTTCAATATCCAATAGTATTCTCAATAACCTTTTGGATACATCTTTTAAATCTAAAGCTCTTTCTCTTAGATATTCATCTTCAATATTTTCAAACATTTCTATATACTTGTCGGCGGTGTTTTTTACTGCCCATTCTGCATTTACTTCTTGACTTTTTATCGTCTCTTTAACATCACCGATAAACTCTGGATCCTCTATCATCATTTTATGAGCATTAAATATCTCTGCTTCTTCTTTTCCAACATTTTTTAGGGTTTTTTCATATAGATTTTCAATTTGTTTGATTCCTATTTTTATAGCTTTTTCCAATCTATCTATTTCTTTATCAATATCTTGAACTTGTTCTTTAGTTACAGCTATTTCTGGTTCTTTATATACTATAACATGGCCTAAAGCAATTCCTGGTGATGTTCCTATTCCTTTCATGGAAAATCCTCCTTATTCGTTAAAATTATCGTTTACAAGCTTTACGAGAGCCTCTACAGCATCTTTGGCATCATCGCCTTCAGCTTGAATCAATATTGTGTCTCCTTTACCAGCTCCCATGCTAAGTATACCCATGATGCTTTTTGCATTATATTCTTTTCCATCCTTTAATACCTTTACATCTGCTGAAAATCTAGATGCTTCCTTAACAAATAAGCTTGCTGGTCTAGCATGAAGACCTGTTTCATTTTGCAAAGTAACTTCTTGTTTATACATAATATTACCTCCTAAATAATATTTCTTTATATTAATTTTAAAAATTTAATGGCTTTTTAATTATATTAATCGTAAAATAATTTTTAAAACATCTATAGCTTAAAATACCTATTGCCTATAAGTTTTATACCCTTACCTCTTTTATAATTTGATTTCATAAAATGTTGAATCAATAAGAATAAGCTTATAGATATTAATATATCTCCAAAACTTATAACCTTTGGTAGTGGGTAAGGTTTTGGTATAGGTATTATATCCGATAGATAATAGAATTTAGTGTTTTTATCTCCAATTGTATGAGTCAATATTATATCCTTCTTTAATAGATCTAATTGCTCATACATATGGGAATTTACCAATCCATAAATGGATACAGGCATCTTCCCATTATTTGCCCATATGGGGATAAAATTCATTATGATTCCAATTAAAGTCAATCCTAACCATTTTTGTTTAATATTAAATATCAAAGCTATAATTACCAACAAAAATGTAATACCACGAATTATTCTAAAATACTCTATTATAAATTGGGATACTTTCCCTTGAGATTTTTTAACTATTATTAAACTAAACATCTCCAATAATAAACCAATTATAAGCAGATGTCCTCCTCTAATATGAAGTTTCCCAAGGTTTTTTATTTTGCCCCCTCGTAGTTTCCCAATTAGTAATGAAAAAACCAGGGTTTCTATGATCATATTTGTTCACATCCTT
Source organism: Tissierellia bacterium (assembly GCA_012728075.1). Taxonomy (GTDB): domain Bacteria; phylum Bacillota; class Clostridia; order Tissierellales; family Tepidimicrobiaceae; genus Keratinibaculum. The sequence goes on along the minus strand of JAAYFV010000166.1, from coordinate 34,164 downwards.
GATACCTATATGGCTATTTCCCCCTAATCTTCCTATATTTAGTTGATAATTTAAACTTTGAAAACCTTTTCATAAAAAACTAAGGCACCAATAGGTGCCTTATTAATATTCTATGAATAATTCTTTTTTTGCTTTACATATAGGACAATTATCTTCTTCACCAGTTATACTTATAAAACCACATACTGGGCATAATAATACCTTTTCTGCTTCTAAATCCTTGCCATTGTCTACCGCTTCCTTGGCCTTTGTAAACAGATCTGCATGGACTTTTTCTGCTTCAATAGCAAACCTCATAGCAGATAGGGCTGCTTTTTCCTCTTGCATTTCAGCTACTGCTATGTAAGCTGGGTACATTTCATTTACTTCAAACAACTCTCCATCAATAGCCCCTTGAAGATTTTCTGATGTAGTACTAAAACCAAATCCTGCTCCTGAAGTAACTGAAAAATCTCCTTTTTCATCTTTTAAGGCTTTAAAATGCAATGTAGCATGTATTTCCTCTGCATCAGAGGTTGCTCTAAATAATCTAGCTACTGTTGGAAATCCATCTTCATCAGCCTTATCGCCCCAAATTCTATATCTCATATGGGCTTGGCTCTCTCCTCCAAAAGCTGATCTCAAATTTTGAGCTGTCATTGCTTTCATAGATATTCCCCCTTTGCTATATTTTTAACAATACATTACCTTACACTTATTATATCAATTAAATTATACTTGTCCCTTATATTTTACCCTTTTTTAATTCATATGTCTAGTCCAATTAAAAAAACAGGAAAACCCTGTTTTTTTAAAAAAACTTCTTGCTATTTAATTCATCTTGTAATATCATAAGAGCTTCGCCAAATCTTTGAAAATGGACTATTTCTCTTTCCCTTAGAAATCTTAACGTATCTTTAACTCCTGGGTCATCACTGATGTTAATTAGCCATTCATAAGTGGCTCTTGCCTTTTGCTCTGCTGCCATATCCTCATGAAGATCTGCTATTGGATCCCCTTTTGATTGAATATATGCAGCAGTCCAAGCTTCACCAGCTGCACTATGAGGAAAAGGGCTTTTGCCATGATTTACATAATGGGCTTCAAAGGGAGTTCCTTTTATTTCATCTACTGGGGCATCCTTTACCAGTTTCCACACTAAAGTCCCTATGATTTCCCAATGGGCTAATTCCTCTGTTCCTATATCTGTAAGCAATGCCTTTGTTTGATTGGTGGGCATAGTCCATCTTTGAGTTAAGTATCTAATCCCTGCTGATAATTCCCCATCAGCACCACCAAATTGTTCGATTATCATAGCTGCAAGTGTAGGATTTGTAGTATCCACTCTTACAGGATATTGTAATCTTTTTTCATATATCCACATATTAAAACCTCCTTAAGGTATATCAAAGTTTATTTCCCAAGGCCAAGGTCCATTGATATATGCCCATGGATAGCTACTCATTTCTGTATATCTTAAAGGCCCATATTTGGCTTGGTATAAAGACTCTAACTCTTTATATTTTTGTGAATAACTATTATGAAGCCTTAAGGCTCTTTCGTCATTTGGTTGAATGTCTAAATAAAGATTAGTTTCCACTAATACAAATCCAACTTCCATTATTTCCTTTAATAATATCTTCTGTTCCCTATCCATTAAATTCACCTCCATATAAATTAGCTCCATTTTCTTTGTAGGGTTTATATAGTTCAGGGAACAAAGTACCTTTTTTAAGAGCTTCACTAGGGCTAAAAACTCCATTCATAATTTGAAAAGGTATATAAACTCTAGCTAAACCTTTTTGATTTCTTTCAGCATAAAAATCTCCATTCATAGGCTAGACCTCCCAATTTGAATATTTTTTATTTATAATCATAATACGTATATTTTTAATAATGGTTCCAATAATTTGTTGATTAATAAAGTAAAAAATTGGGTAACTAAAAGTCACCCAATTTTTAATATAATAGAAATAAAAATTTATTCATGAGATAATTAAACCTCATTTTTTAACATATCTTCATAACTCTCCCTTTTTACTATTAGCCTATCTATACTATCTTTTATCATTACTACTGCAGGCTTGGGAATTTTGTTATAATTACTAGCCATAGAATAATTGTATGCCCCTGTAGATAAAACCGCTAATATATCTCCTGGTTCCACTTTTGGTACTTTAAGATCCCATATTAGTATATCTCCAGATTCACAACATTTGCCAGCAATAGTTACCTTTTGAGCTGGTTCTTCATCTATTTTATTTGCTACTAGAGCATTATATTTGGCTTCGTATAAACTAGGACGGGGATTATCCGTCATACCTCCATCTACACTTACATAGGTCCTTACATTGGGAATCTCCTTTATTGAACCTATAGTATATAGTGTAATGCCAGCTTCCCCTATAATCCATCGACCAGGTTCTATAACTACCTTTGGAACTTCTAGTTTATATTTCTTACACCCTTTATATACTTCATCCATTATGGCATCAGTATAAAAGTTTATAGATTTTCCTTCTCCTCCTCCATATTGTATTCCATAACCTCCACCTGTATTTAATTCCTTGGTTTCAAAATTAAATCTATCCTTAGATTCCTTCATAAGTTTCATTATATTTCCTACAGCTTCTAGATAGGTAATATTATCTAAAATCTGAGATCCTATATGAAAATGAAAACCCAATAGATTTATATTAGATAGATTCATAGCTTTTTCAATAGCATTATATATAATGTCATCTGCCATGGGAATTCCAAATTTAGAATCTACTTGTCCTGTTTGAATATATCTATGGGTATGGCTATTTACTCCTGGAGTAACTCTATATAGCATGTCTATTTTTTTTCCATATTGTTTCCCAATATGATTTAAGTTTTTAAGTTCATAGAGGTTGTCCACTACTATTCTACCTACTCCATAGTCTACAGCCATCTCAAGTTCCTCATAGCTTTTGTTATTACCATGAAAAACTATTTTTTCTGGAGGAAAATCTACCTGTATTGCTGTATATAGCTCTCCACCAGATACCACATCTATACCTATTCCTTCCCTTTTTATTATCCTAGCCATCTCCTTGGTAAGAAAAGCCTTACTTGCATAAACAGCCTCTACATGATTATATTTTTTTACAAAATTCTCCTTTATTTCATCAATTCTATCTATTATGAAATCCTCGGAGATAACATATAAAGGTGTTCCGTATTTTTCTGTTAAATATACTGTATCACAACCAGCAAAGTGAAAATTTGACATGGTTTTCATCCTTTCATATAAAATATTGCTAACTATAATTAATTAGCAATATTCATGCCAATATATATCAATTGAATTTACTAGAGATGAAATAAAAGAGAATCAATGTTTTCCTGTTTTTCGTACTTTTTTTAAAAAAAACATCTCCAATACTGCTTATTAAGTAAATTACGTATTTGCGTACTTTTTTCCTTTTCCCCGGACTAATAGCTCTGTTTTTTTAAATCTCATTTTTTGGTTATATTAGAAAATGGCTCTAATAGTAGATAAAATTACATGGTTTATCTTAGTCTTTTCTACACATAATACTATTACAAAATCTTATAAATATAAAAAAATAATTACCTAAGAAAGGAGTTGAAATTAATGGCTACTAATAACAAAACAGGTTCAAATAACATCCTAGTACCAGAAGCTCGTCAAGCACTAGATCAAATGAAGTTAGAAATAGCTTCTGAATTGGGTATGTCAGACTACAACTCAATAGATAAAGGTAATTTACCATCTAGGCAAAATGGATATGTTGGTGGATATATGACTAAAAGACTAGTTGAAATGGCACAAAGAAGTATGGGTGGAGGTACTACAACTAGATAGTACGTCTACAAAAAAAGACAGGTCAAAATGCCTGTCTTTTTTAATATTCATTATTCAATAGGTTCCAAAGTTCTTCCTGCTAATTCTCTATCTAACATATATATACCTTGGAAATGTCCATCCATCCTCTTTAATTTTACTAGTATATCTTTCATGCTGTTTTCTTCCTCTAATTGTTCATCTACAAACCATTGTAGAAAACTAATAGTTGCATAATCTTTTTCTTCTTTTGCCAAATCCATCAATTTGTTTATCCTACTAGTTACCAATTCCTCATGTTTTAAAGCTGTTTCAAATACATGGACTAGGGATTCAAATTCATTTTGGGGTTCCCCTATAGCCTTCATGATAACTCTTCCATCCATATCGTTTATAAAATCAAAAAATTTCATAGCATGAAGATACTCTTCTTGACCTTGAATTATGAAAAAGTTAGCAAAACCATCCAAGTTCTCTTCAGCACAGTAGGCTGCCATTGCCATATAATAATACCCTGATTCTAATTCAAAATTAAATTGATCGTTTAGTTCTTTTAATAATTTTTCAGACGCCATAATAAACCTCCTTAAATTTAATTATTCGAATTTTTTCTTTGCCATATATTTATACCCAATAGATAAAATATTAACCATATGTAATTTCACTCCATAAGTATTATCCCCAACTTAGTATATATATTAAAATCTATTGTATCTGTCAAGGGCATATTATTATCCTTTAAATATTGTATTAAGGAGCTTTTCATTCCTTCTCCATATATACCATCAAGGGCACCATCATAATAGCCTAGTAATTTCAATCTTTTCTGAACCTCTAATACATCTGCACCTCTATCCCCTGGAGACAATTTTCTAAATCCATAGGCAAAAGGGCCATATTGTCCATTGACTATATTAACCCTGGTATTGTATTCCACTATATTGTATAATTCTTCTATATCTTTATTCCTCATCCTAATACAACCAGCAGAAGCATTAAAGCCTATAGAGCTTGGCTGGTTTGTACCATGGATACCATATTTCCCCCAAGGTACATTTAAACCTAACCATCTAGAACCAAATTCTCCCCCCCATTTGGCTTTTTCTACTATTTTAAAACTACCTAATGGAGTTGGAGTATCTACCTTTCCAGTAGCTACCACATAGCTTTTAACTATTTTATTGGAGGAAATATCTAAAATATGAAGTTGCTTCTTATCAACCTCTATTAATAGAGCTATATTATTCTTGTCTACTTTTAAATAGGTACCCTTATTTTCATAATCTATACCTTTTTTGGTGAAAAAAAGATGTATATAGTTTCCTATTATTATAACCATCAGCACTAATATAAATAAGAGTAGGATAATATTGAATTTCCTATTCATCCCTATCCCTCCCATATAATATTTATATGCTGATAGTTTATATTTAAAACCAATCCATTAGGGAGTTATATTTCTATCTAAATACTATCTCAATATTTTCAAATCCCATACTTTCCAACAAAGACATTAATACATCCTTCGCATTTTTTTCTGCATCATTTAAAAGTCCTTTTTCTATTACTTCTTCCTCCATACTCTTTTTCTCCTCTACTAGCACATCATATAAATCATTAAAACTTAGCTTATTAAAAACCGAATCCCTTTCATCATATACATATACATCTTCTTCCATTATTACATTATCAAATACTTTTGGCTTGTCCAATATAATTTTAACTGTCTTAGGATCTATTACTTGGGTTTCAATTCCATTTAAATCTACTCCCGCTTTTATATAGCCACTATATTTTATGATAAAGCTCTTGTTTGTAAAAGGTACATTTAATCCACTAACTTTCATATTGTCCTTATAGGTTACTACATTGGTATAATTGTACTTAACTGTGGCCACTTCCAATATCTTGGCTAGTTTTTCTTCTATTGTATCCGATAATTTGACTGTCTCCTTTTTTATAGAAAATTTAAAATACATAAAAAGGCTAAATACTATAACCACAATTATAGATATTATTATACCCTTTCTTTTCCATCTTTTCATATAAAATCACCTCGAAAATATTTAGTTCCATTAATCATACCATTCCCATACTAGTTTTGTAAATAATATAACTCCCTTATTCCGTAAAAGGGAGTTAAGCATTTATTCATCTGGATTATATAATTGATATATGCCATATATGGAAAAGCTTTCATCACATAACAATTTTACAATGGCTGGTATCTGTTGTACAGTTATGTTTAATTCAATACCATTGTATTTTAATACCATATCTTCTGGTTTAACCATATTAGAGTCATTTATTACATCCATAAGCCTATTTTCCACAGTGGGGATATTCATCCCACCAATCATAAAAAAAACCTTATTTTTAGTATTTGAATAATTTTGAGGATTAATTCTATTAATCAATAATATCTTATTCATAATACGATCTCCTTTATATAATATATGCTATCATGATATTACTATATGCACTCCATGTGTAAGCTTATTCACTCATATATGGACCACTCCCTCTAAAAAAGCACAATAAACCTTCATTTTTATACTTACCCATTTTAAATAGAATAGTCACATATTTTTATATTTTTTTGTTTTTTTATGCTCTATATATTATATCACTATTGATTGAGTATTTTAAGTATATTAAAATTAAACTATAGGAGGTAGCCATGAAGGACTATATTGTTCAATTATCAAAATGCCTATTATTTAAAGATATTGACGAGGAGGATATTATCCAAATATTGGATAAAATTGATTTTAAAATTATGATATACAACAATAATGAAGTAATAGCCATTGAGGGAGAAGATTGTCATAGCTTAGGGATTATTCTTAAAGGGAAAGTAGAAATTCAAAAAATATTTCCTTCAGGGCAAGTTATGACCATAAATATATTTAATGAAGGAAATATATTTGGGGAATCCTTAGTGTTTTCAAGGGAACATGTCTATCCTGCAACTATAACCCCTATAGAGTATAGTGAAATAATGTTTATTAAAAAGGAAGATATAATAAAATTATCTATGCTAAATTCAAAGGTGCTGACTAATTTTGTATCTATACTGTCCCAAAGAATTTTAATGTTAAACAATAGGATTGCCAATTTAAGTCAGGATACCATTAGAAAAAAAATATCAAGTTATCTTTTACACGAATATAAAAAACAAAAAACATTTATATTGAATATACCCTATACAAGAAAAAGGATGGCTGAACTTTTAAATGTTCCTAGACCTTCCCTATCTAGAGAATTAAGCCACATGAAAGCAGAGGGGATCATAGATTTTGATAAGAATACAATAAAGATATTGGATATTCAATTGCTAGAAGAATCTCTATTTGGTTAGTATAAATTGTATCAATATTATAATGAAAACTATAGATATTTATTATTTTTTAAACCTTCTTAAGTCTTATATAATCATATATGTAATGATAAAAAATAGACAAGGAGGTTTTAATAATGAATGATAAACGTAAAATGTTTATCTATGGAGGCATCATTGGCCTTATTGGTGCCCTTTTACTGAAATTTGGCAATCCTGGAAATATGGGGATATGTGTTGCCTGTTTCTATAGGGATATTGCTGGTGCATTAGGACTTCATAGAGCAGAGATTGTACAGTATATAAGGCCTGAAATTATTGGATTCATTTTAGGAGCTTTTATCATTTCCATAGCCAATGGGGATTTTAAATCTAGAGGAGGCTCCTCACCTTTAATTAGATTCTTTTTAGGTTTCTTTTTAGTTATTGGTGCTTTAGTATTTTTAGGATGTCCTTTGAGGATGATACTAAGACTTGCTAATGGAGATTTAAATGCTTTAATTGGACTTTTAGGTTATCTAGTGGGAATATTTATTGGTATTCAATTTTTAAAGAGAGGCTACACTCTAGGTAGAAATATTGAGCAACCTAAATTTTCTGGATATATTATGCCTATAGTAGCTATAGTATTACTCATATTCTTAATTGTAAAACCTGATTTTATATTCTTTAGTGAAGAAGGACCTGGCTCTATGAGAGCTCCTATCCTATTGTCCTTAATCCTGGGAATGATAGTTGGAGGAATTCTTCAAAAGAGTAGAATATGTACTGCAGGGTCTTTTAGAGATATTATGTTGATAAAGGATTATCACTTCTTTTGGGGAATATTAGGAATATTTGTGGTGAATTTAATAGCAAATTTAATTCTAAATTTTGATACATTTAATTTAGGTTTTGAAAATCAACCAGTAGCTCATCCTGTCCATATATGGAATTTCATGGGCATGGTTTTGACAGGAATATGTTCTGTACTTTTAGGAGGTTGCCCTGTAAGACAGACTATTCTTGCTAGTGAAGGAGATGCTGATGCTGGAATAACTGTACTTGGAATTACTATAGGGGCAGCCTTTGCTCATAACTTTGGATTGGCTTCTAGTCCAAAAGGGGTAACAAACAATGGAAAAGTTGCCGTGATTATAGGTATTATAGTAGTTTTAGTCATAGCTTATAGTGTAGTTAAAGAAGCAAATCTAAAGAATAAACAAAAAAAGGAGGGTGTAAGAAATGCCTAATGTAATAGATGCAAGAGGTCGTTCTTGTCCAGAACCAGTTATAATGACGAAAAACGCTATGGAATCCAATCCTAGTGAACCTATTCAAGTATTAGTGGATGCCCATGTAGCTGTAGAAAATATTAAAAGATTTGCTAAGGGAAAAGGATATAAGGTAGAAGTAGAAGAAAATGCTGGAGAATATACCCTCAATATTAGGAAATAGGTGAAAAAATGGATGATGTTTATTGTGTTGTTACTTTTCATGTTACCCAACATGCTTTAATATTTGAGAAAGCTATGAAGGAAGCTCAGTACCCAATAAAACTAATGCCAGTACCAAGACAAGTCAGTTCCAGTTGTGGTACTGCTGCAAAAATTCCTTGTGATAAAAAGGAGGAAATATTAAATTTATGTAAAGAAAAAGCACTTCCCATTGAAGGATTTTATAGGATAGAACATAAAAAGAAGAAATATTGGTTTTAATATATTTTTACCGCTTATATTATGGTAGATTGTTTCCCATAATATAAGCGGTTTTCTAATAGTTTAAAACAAAATAGTGGTTTTTTATTATAATATAGTGTATTATATACATTGGCACCAAGTTAAGGAGGTAAAAAGATGGACTATGATGTTATAATTGTAGGTGCTGGACCTTGTGGTATATTTACAGCACTGGAGATAAAAAAGCACAATCCTAACAAAAAGGTTTTAATGCTAGAAAAAGGTAATCCCATTGAAAAAAGGATATGCCCTAAAAGAAGAAGGGGAGTATGTGCACATTGTAAACCCTGTAATATAACCACTGGCTTTGCAGGAGCTGGAGCTTATTCCGATGGTAAATTATCCCTTTCTCCTGATGTGGGAGGAAACTTACCTAAATATTTAGGTTATGAAGAAACTCAAGAATTAATTGATTATGTAGATAATATATATTTAAAATTTGGTGCTGATACTACCATATATGGAATAGATAAAGAAAAGGAAATTGAGGAAATAAGAAAAAAAGCAATTAGAAGTAATCTAAAATTGGTAGAATGTCCTATTAGGCATATGGGTACAGAAGAAGGTTATGCTATATATACGCGTATAGAAAAATATCTAAAGGAAATTGAAGTAAATTTAAGCTTTAAAAATCCAGTAAAGGACATAATATTAGATGAAAATAGAAATATAAAAGGTGTTATAGCTGATAAAGAATACTATTCAGACCAAGTGGTAATAGCAGTTGGAAGAGATGGCTCTGATTGGTTAAAAGATTTGTGTATTAAACATGGTATAAATACAGAAACAGGAGATGTGGACATAGGCGTTAGGGTAGAAACTAGAAATGAAATAATGGAAGAATTGAATAATGCCATGTATGAAAGTAAATTAATATATTATACTCCCACCTTTGATGATAAAGTACGAACCTTCTGCACTAATCCATCAGGTGAAGTATCTACCGAATACTATGATGGTAACTTAGCAGTTGTTAATGGTCATAGTTACAAATCTGAAAGTTTAAAATCTGAAAATACCAATTTTGCACTATTGGTTACCAAACATTTTACAAAGCCTTTTAATTCTCCTATAGAATATGGTATGCATATTGCAAAACTTGGAAATATGCTCTCTGGAAACAAAGTGTTAATTCAAAGATATGGGGATTTTAAAAGAGGTAGAAGAACTAATGATGAAAGATTATATCGAAACAATATAATACCCACTTTAAAAGATGCTGTGCCAGGAGATTTAAGTTTGGTACTTCCCTATAGAATTATGAAAGATGTAGATGAGATGTTAATAGCCTTAGATAACGTGGCTCCTGGACTTGCTAGTGATGAAACCCTCTTATATGGTGTGGAAGTTAAATTTTATTCTAACAAGGTAATCACCAATAATAATTTTGAAACTAATATAAAAGGTTTATATGTTGGAGGAGATGGGGCAGGAATTACAAGGGGACTTATGCAAGCTAGTGTAAATGGAGTAGTATTGGGAAGAAGTTTAAGTTAGATAATTATTACAATTGTATTACAAAAGTATGAATATTGTTGTATTTTTGTAAATACCATATATAATATAATCATATTGATAGTTTAGTAAGGAGGTCGTGAAGATGATCATAATAACAAATCTATTACAAGCTAAAGAAAACTATATAAAAACAATGGCACGACCTATGAATACCTTAGTATAATTAATTTTTGTCTATATAACCATAGGCGTGCTTGCCTATGGTTTTTTTATTCTAATAATTGCTTTATTTATATGCCAAAGGATAGCTATGCCTATAATGCTATCATGGTATAAAAACCGTAGGATTGTAGACTTTTTGTCACATCTTATGGTTTTTTTATATTCAAAATGAGGAGGAAATAAAATGAAAGAAATTAAAAAACTGTTTAAGTTTATGACCGGATACAAAGGAATTTATGTATTAGCTATGATATGTATCATCCTTTCTCAGATGGTCACTATAGTATCACCTCTTATCATTAGAACTACTATAGACTCTATTATTGGCAGTGAACCTATAGGTTCTAACTTTTTAGAAAGATTAATTCAATATATAGGAGGTAGAGCTTATCTAAGAAAAAATCTTTGGATTATTGGTGTACTATTAGTATTTATTGCAATTTTAAGAGGTATATTGCTTTATTTTAGAAATACCTTAGCAAGTAAAACAGCTGAAAATACTGCAAAAAACATTAGGGATTCCCTATATGATCAAATTCAAAGACTCCCTTATGAATACCATGTAAAAGCAGAGACGGGAGATTTAATTCAAAGGTGTACTTCAGATGTAAATACTATAAAAAGATTTTTGTCTATACAATTGGTAGAAGTGGCTGGTTCACTATTTATGTTGGGATTTGTATCTTATACTATGTTTAAACTTAATGTAAAAATGACTTTAGTTTCCATGGCTACTATGCCTATAATTTTCATATTTGCATTTATATTTTTTTCTAAAGTAAAAAAGGCCTTTGAGGCTTCTGATGAAGCAGAGGCAGAATTAACTACAGTGCTACAAGAAAATCTTACAGGTGTAAGAGTAGTAAAGGCCTGTGCTAATCAAAAATATGAAATAGAAAAGTTTGATGAAAAAAATAAAGACTATAGGGATAAAACCTATAAATTAATTCAAGATTTAGCTCTATATTGGGGAGCTTCTGATTTTATTTGTTTTATACAAATTGGATTAACTATAGTCTTTGGAAGTATTTGGGCTGTAGCTGGAGAAATATCTCTAGGTACTGTAATGGCCTTTTCTACATATGTAAATATGTTATTGTGGCCTATTAGACAAATGGGAAGAACTTTAACAGATATGGGAAAAGCCATAGTATCCATAGGAAGAATTGATGAAATTTTTAATGAGAATATAGAAATTTTAAATGGAAACAATGAAAAGCCAGAAATTAAAGGTAATATTGAATTTGAAAATGTTTATTTTGAATATGAAAAGAATACTCCAGTAATTGACAATATTTCCTTTTCAGTAAAGGCTGGTAGTACAGTGGCTATAATTGGTCCAACAGGTTCTGGCAAATCTTCTTTAGTCTATTTATTAGCAAGACTTTATGATTATAATAGGGGTTCCATATTAATAGATGGAAAAGAATTAAAAGATATTGATAAGGCTTGGGTTAGAAAAAATATAGGAATTGTATTACAAGAACCTTTCCTATATGCCAAAACCATTAGAGATAATATAAAATTAGCTAATCCTAGTATTCAAGATAAAAAGGTTTATGAATCTGCTAAAATTGCCAGTATCCATCAGGATATTAAATCCTTTGATAAAGGATATGATACCTATGTGGGAGAAAGAGGAGTTTCCCTATCTGGTGGACAAAAGCAAAGGGTTGCCATTGCTAGAACCATTATAAATGATTGCCCTATTGTGGTCTTTGATGATTCTCTATCTGCTGTAGATACAGAAACTGATATATCCATTAGGAAAGCCCTAAATAATAGAAAAAATAAATCTACGACTATAATAATATCCCATAGAATATCTACAGTATCTGAGGCCGATGAAATTATAGTTTTAGACAATGGAAGAATAATACAAAGAGGTAATCATGAAAAATTAATAAATGAAAAAGGATTGTATCAAAGATTATATGAAATTCAAAATTCTATGAAGGATTTAGAAGAAGATATAAAATTACATGCCTAGTGAGGTGGTAGTATTGGAAAATGAGAAAATTGATATTACTATATGGAGAAATTTCTTAGAATTAGTTAAGAATCACAAAAGAGATTTTATTCTACTAGCTATAATTATGGTATTTGTAGGTGCTTTGGACTCTGTATTTCCCCTATTTACTAAATATGCCATTGACAATTTTATAGTAGAAAAAAATCTAATAGGATTAAATAAATTTATAAAATTATTTTTTATAGTTATAGCATTCCAGGGTATAAATGTATATTTATTTTTAGCTATGGGTGGAAAAGTGGAAACTAATGTATCTTATGATATTAGAAAAAAAGGATTTGAAAAATTACAAATCCTCCCCTTATCCTATTATGATGAAAAAGCTGTAGGTTGGTTAATGGCTAGAATGACCTCTGATATAAATGGTATATCTGAAACCCTATCCTGGGGCATAGTGGACTTTGCCTGGGGGCTTGCCATGATGTTGGCAGTTGTAATTGCCATGTTTAGGCTTAATGCTAAATTAGCCTTAATAGCATTAACAGTAGTACCCCCTTTGGCCATAGCCTCAGCATATTTTCAAAATAAAATATTAAAGGCTCAAAGGGAAGTTAGAAATGTTAATTCTAAAATAACTGCTGCTTATAATGAAGATATATCTGGTGCCATGACTACTAAAACTTTAGTTCGAGAAGAAATAAATTTAGAGGAATTTAAGGAAATCACTGAAGAAATGAAACAAAAGTCCATAAGGGCCACTATTGTTTCTTCTCTATATTTCCCTATAATTTTAGTATTAGGTAGCATTGGCACTGCCTTAGTTTTAAATTCTGGTGGAAAAGATGTAATACAAGGCACCATAAGCTATGGTACTATGGCAGCCTTTATAGCTTATACTGCTCAGTTTTTTGAACCTGTAAGACAATTAGCAGTGGTATTTGCAGAAATTCAAGGGGCACAGGCCTCAGCTGAAAGAGTATTTTCTCTTATAAATGAAGTACCAGATATTATAGATAGTGAAGATGTAGTAAATGAATATGGGGACTTCTTTACCCCCAAAAAAGAAAATTGGCCAGAAATTAAGGGAGAAATTGAATTTAGAAATGTAGATTTCGCCTATAAAAATGGAGAAAAGGTTTTGGAGAATTTTAATCTTAAGGTAAAACCTGGTGAAACCATAGCTCTAGTTGGAGAAACTGGCTCAGGAAAATCCACCATAGTAAATTTACTTTGTAGATTTTATGAACCTACCTCTGGTGAAATATTAATAGATGGCATAGATTATAAAACCATGCCTCAAATTTGGATTCACGATAATCTAGGTTATGTGCTACAAGCTCCCCATTTATTTAGTGGCACCATAAAAGACAATATAAAGTATGGTCATTTAGATGCCACAGATTTAGAAATTATAAAAGCTAGTAAATTAGTCAATAGTCATAATTTTATTATGAAAATGGAAAAAGGCTATGATACCAATGTAGGCGAAGGAGGAAATTTATTATCCACTGGCCAAAAACAGCTGATCTCCTTTGCTAGGGCTATCGTCAAAAACCCTAAAATATTTGTACTAGATGAAGCCACATCCTCCATAGATACAGAAACAGAAATGATAATTCAAAAAACCATAGAAAATGTACTAGAAGGTAAAACCAGTTTTGTAATAGCCCATAGATTATCTACTATAAAAAATGCCGATAGGATTTTAGTAATTAAAGATGGAAAAATTATTGAAGAGGGTAATCATAGGGAATTAATTAAAGAAAAGGGTTATTATTATAATTTGTATACCAATCAGTTTATAGAGGAGAAGAATAAGGAAGTTTTGGGGTAAGATATAAGACGGGGTATTGATTCCCGTCTTATTTTATTATTATCCCTAACAATATACTATTCATAATATCCTCTTACATGTGCTTTGATATGACTGATACCACTATATACCTATTACTATATCTTCCATAATAGTCAGAAGTATGGGCTGATACCATAGGATCGCCACCTGGTTCTGCAACTATAACAGAATGATAGGGGGTTCCACTTCTAGTTAAAAATACTATACTTCCAACATCTAAATCTCCATATTTAGATACTGTTCTAGCTTTAGGTCCTAAAGTATTTTCACTTCTTAATAAGATTTTTGCAGCTGTCCAAGACGTACTTCTGTTGCTAGAATTTCTATAATACCAATAACTGTCTCCCATTATTCCTGAATTGCTACTTGAATTAAATGCTGAACCTCCTTAAAATTTAATATTGTATCTTGTTAATCCTTAAACCCCCTCATTCCCTGACATCAATAACTAATATAAGCGGTAACTGTTGCAACTACTCGATATGAATATCCCTTTGATACCTGTATAGATTCTACAAGAGTTGCTTTATAACTGTTTTTTGATACTGACCAAGTCTTAATAGATGTCCATCTACCATTTTTCAATTGCTGTAAATCTGCCTCAACTTTTGTCTTTGTTACAGTATTGCTATACCCTATAACATAGGCCTCAACTGTTGCCCTGCTACTTGAACTTATTTGAACATTACTATCTGCATTGGTAATGTAAAGCATTTGTGGACTTATTTCTCCATTTGGTAATATTTCATCTGGTTCCATAGAAATTATATGCAAGGTTCTAATCTATGTAAAGAAATCCTTCCAACTGTCCCTAAACTTCAATTATTTCTTTCACCCTAGCAGGTTTATCCGTAAGAATTACTATCCTATCTCCCAATGTAAAAGCCTCTTCCATATCATGGGTAACCATTATACAGGTTCTATTTTTTTTTGCCATTAATTCTTTAAAAAAATCCATTACAATTTGTTTATTATTTATATCTAAGGATTTAAAGGGTTCATCCATTATAAGTACATTGGAAGGATAAGCAAAAGCCCTTAATATACTTATTCTTTGTCTCATACCCCCACTTAGTTCTTTTGGATAATAATATTTATACTCCTCTAAATTAACTAATTTTAAATATCTATCTATAGTAGCTTCTATTTTACTTTCAACCATTTTGCCTTTTAAAACAAAACCAATATTTTCCTTTACATTTTTCCATGGAATTAATCTATCCTCTTGAAAAACATAAGATATATATTGATTTTCAAATCCAATTATTTCTCCTGAATCCATATCTGTTAATCCTGCTATTATATTTAAAAAAGTGGTTTTTCCACATCCAGAAGGTCCTAAAATACAAGTAGTTTTATTTGGTTGAAAATCCATAGTAATGCCATCTAAAACCTTTAAATCTCCATAGTATTTTACTATATCTATTGCTTTATATTCCATATTATCCCTTCCATTTATTTGCACCAAGTATATGTTTCATTTTACTTAATAAACATTGTATCATTTTAACAATTAAAAGTATTATTATAATCCAAGCAAAAACTCCTGATGTGTTTAAATACATTTTTTGTAATTGAAGACTGCTCCCTATACCATATTTAGGCTGAGCTAAAACTTCTCCTGCAATTACCATCTTTAAATTAAGACCTAGAGCAGATTCAAATACATGGCTTAAATTAATAAATATGCTAGGTAAATATATATCCTTTACGATAATAAGTCTATCTACATCATATACTTGTGCCATTTCTATTATTTTATTGTCTATGTTTAATATGCCTTTAAGAACTGTTTCATACAATATAGGAAATACCATTATAAATCCCACAAACATAGGTACAATTTCATTGTTTAACCATATAAGTGCTAATATAATTATAGCCATAGTAGGTACCGAACTTAAAAAATTTATGATAGGAGCCATAATATGATAAACTATTTTAAATATACTAGATAAAATTCCCATAATCACAGCTATAATTAATGATATAAAAAAGCCAATTAAGCCTTTCATCAAAGAATAGCTTATTATGATAATAAATTTAGGATCCTTTACTATATCAATTAAACTATTTATGGTACTGTTAATAGTTGGAAATATTACTTCGTTATCTATTAAATGGGATAGTACTATCCAAATTAGTATTAGTACTATCCTAGATATGATAGATAATCTTTTATCTTTCAAAGTATATTTCCTCATCAGGGATTTTTCCTCCTATGAAATCTGGTGCAAAATCCATTATTGTCTCAAAATAAATTTTATATTCTTCTTTGCTTTCTCCAATGGAAAAAGGACCTATGTTAATCCTTTCTATCCCTTCCACTATGGAAGCTTTATTGACTCCTAATTCCAATTCTTCTGAATAATCCCCTAGTTTTTCTGGATTTTCTTTAGCCCACTTTATGCTTTCCTCATATAGTTTAATAAATTCATCAACAAACTCTCTATTGTTTTCTATTAAATCTGTTTTTATTACTAAACTAGCTTGAGGGTATCCTCCACTAGTTCCTGTAATATTTTTCCATTCTTCATTTAAATCAAGTACTACTTTAACATCTTCTTTTTTCATCATTATATTGGTTACCAATGGTTCTGGAAGAAGGGCTAATTTAGCTTTACCTCCCAATAAAGCAGGAGCTACTTCTGAAGCAGCATTTAAATAACTTATATTTATATCTTTATCTGGGTCAATACCATTTTCTGAAAGTACAAATCTAAGTACTAAATCTGGTGTAAGTCCTTTCCCAAAAGCATATATTTCCTTTCCCTTCAATTCATCAAAACTATTTATATCTTCTGTACCAACTAAATAAATAGTTCCCCAAGTAGCTGTTCCTACTAGCTTGTAAGGAAGCCCCTTATTAAACGCTTGAGCTGCTAAATTAGAAGGAACTATTGCTATATCTGCTTCTTCCTTTAGTACCTTGCTAACTAATAGATCTGGAGATTTTTGTATTTCATAATTTATAGTTATATTTTCATCTATGGTAGGTTTTTCCTTCAATATTTTAGCTACCGTAAGAGCAGGGATACCATCTACAAAAGAAAAATTAACTGTTATCGGTTCCACAGCTTTATTTGTTCCACAGCTAGTGGTAAATAAAATTATAATTAGGCATACTATAATTAAATATATTTTACTCATATTATCCATCCCTCCCACCAATATTATATCACTAAATAAGGCCTCTAAAGAATATTGTATCCTTAGAGACCTACAAAATTATATTTTTTTAGAAAGTGTGTTTAATTCCCATTTGTGTTGGTCTGTATGAAGAAGCTTATGGGAACGAGGTGATAAAGGCTTACCTAAATAATCTTCATAACATTTTATTATTGCTGGATTTTCATGTGAGAATCGAATATTGCTTATCTTATCTAATCCATACAATACTTCAGCCCTTTCCTCAGCTAATTCAACTCCATCCTTAATAGGTTGACCTCCTCCACCTGCACAGCCACCGGGGCAAGCCATTATTTCAACAAAATCATATTCTACTTCCCCATTTCTAATGGCTTCTATCAATCTTCTAGTATTGCCTAAGCCACTGGCAACAGCTACTCGAATATTATTTCCTGCTAAATCAAAAGTTGCTTCTTTCCAACCTTCTTTACCTCTTACTTCCTTAAATGCGTCTGGATCTGGATTTTCATTGGTTACCAAATAATAAGCTGATCTTAAAGCTGCTTCCATTACTCCTCCAGTTGCACCAAATATAACTGCAGCACCAGAGCTAATGCCCAATGGTGTGTCAAATTCTTCTTCTTCTAATGTTTCTGGTACGATATGCTCAGCCCTTATCATTCTTACTACTTCTCTAGTAGTTAACACCACATCTACATCCTGCCCAGCACCTGCATCATTTAAAACAGATACATCACATTCATATTTTTTAGCTGTACAAGGCATAATAGATACACAGAAAATCCTACTAGGATCTACATTTAATAATTCTGCATAATAGGATTTAGCTATGGCTCCAAACATTTGTTGTGGTGATTTAGCAGTGGATAGTTGCTCTACCATATCAGGATATTGAGTTTTCATAAAACGTATCCATCCTGGGCAACAGGAAGTAAACATAGGGAATTTCTCATTTTCTTTATTCTTCAACTTCTCTAAAAATTCACTTCCCTCTTCCATTATGGTTAAATCAGCAGTAAAGTTAGTGTCAAATATATAGTCAAATCCCATTCTTCTTAATGCTGCTACCAATCTATTTACTGTTGCAAACTCTCTACTCAAACCTAGCTCTTCTCCCCAAGCTGCTCTTACCGCTGGTGCAATTTGCACTACTGTAATCTTATCCTCATCCGCTAATGCTTCAAATACTTTTTGAGTATCATCTCTTTCATGAAGAGCACCAACAGGACAATGGGTAATACATTGACCACAAAGGGAACAGTCAGATTCTTCTATTCTTCTATTTAAAGAAACATCTACATTGGTTCTAGAACCTGTATTGGATAAATCCCATATATTTAAGTCTTGAATTTTATCACATACTTGAATACAGCGCATACATTTTATACATTTTTCATATTCACGTACTAATGGAAAACCTTTAGTCCATCTTGCATGAGGTAGATCCTCTTCATAAGGAATGTCTAAAATTCCTAAATCATTGGCTATAGTTTGTAAACTACAATTTCCACTTCTAACACAGGCAGCACATCGAGCATCGTGTTGTGAAAGAATCAATTCCACATTTATACGTCTGGTTCCCCTTACCTTTGGACTATTGGTATAGATGACCATACCTTCTTCTACTACATTATTACAAGCTGTAACCAATCTATTAATTCCTTCTATTTCTACTACACAAACTCTACATGCTCCAATTTCATTTAATTCCTTAAGATAGCAAAGATTGGGAATAGGTATGTCATTTAATTTAGCTGCATCTAATATAGTTGTTCCTTCTGGAACTTTTATCTTTTTATTATCAATTACTATATTTACCATCTTTCAATCCTACCCCCTTTAAATACTCCAAATCCAAAGTGATCACATCTTAAGCATCTTCTAGACTCTTGATTAGCTTCTTCACAAGTCATACCACATTCTACTAAATCAAAGTCCTTAATTCTCTCCGATGCATCTCTTTCCCTCATATTAACCCTTCCACAAGGTATTCTATCTGCCAATCTAGCTTCTGGTATCTTAACATCTGTTTCTATTATATGATGGTATCCTAAATAATTATCTATATTAGCGGCTGCCACCTTTCCAGCTGCTATAGCTCTAATTACTGTTGCTGGTCCTGATACACAATCTCCACCAGCATATATTCCAGGAATATCCTCTATACCTAGCCAATCAGGTGCATCTATTGCCCCTTCAGTTACTGGTATCCCTTCTGTTTCAAAGGATTTGGATTCAATGCCTTGCCCTATAGCTATGATAACTGAATCGCATTCTATCCTCCGGATACCATCTGTTGATTCAACTGGTACTGGTCTACCATCCCTTATAGGCCCTACAATTTGAGGTTTTACTAAAATAGCTTTAACATGACCCTTTTCATCTGTTTCTATTTTACTTGGTGCGTATAAATCATATATTTCACAGCCTTCTGCTATTGCTCCTTCAACTTCCACTTCCATAGCAGGCATATCCACCTTTCGCCTACGATAAACTATCTTAACATTTTCAGCACCTAAACGTACTGCTAATCGGGCTACATCTATTGCCACATTTCCCCCACCAACAACTACAACGGATTTACCTGTAAAATCAGGATATTTTTCATCTCCTATTTGACGTAAAACTTCAACTGCGGAAACAACACCTTCTGCTTCCTGACCTTCAATACCTAGTTTTTTATCTGTCTGAGCTCCAATAGCTATATAAATGGCATCAAATTTCTCTTTTAGTTCTGATACTGTCAAATCCTTACCAATTTTTACACCTTTGTGTACTTTTATTCCTGTAGAAAGAATAGTATTAATCTCCTCATCTAATACTTCTCTTGGAAGTCTATAGCTTGGTATTCCATATCTTAACATTCCACCTAGTTTCTGATTTTGCTCAAATATTTCTACATCATGTCCCATAATGGATAGATAATAAGCTGCACTTAATCCGCTAGGGCCCCCTCCAACTATAGCTACTTTTTTACCAGTAGAAGGTGCCCTTTCCTCAACAGGTACCTTGCCTGCATTCTCTACTGCAAATCGCTTTAAGCCTCTAATATTGATAGAGTCATCTATCATATTTCTTCTACATCTAGTTTCACAAGGATGTTCACAGACTAATGAACAAGTAGCAGGCATAGGGTTGTCCTTCCTTATTAATCTAATAGCATCTTTGTATCTTCCTTCAGATATCAATGCAATATAACCTGGTACATCTACTCCAGCAGGACATAAGGATACACATGGAACTGGCTGATATAGTTCAAAAGTACATCTACCACGTAATATATGCTCTTCAAAATCATCTCTGAAACCTTCAACTCCCTTTAATACCATGTTAGCTGCTTCATATCCTATGGCACAGTCTGCTGAATAATAAATGGCCTTTGCAGTCTTTTCTATTAAGTTGATAGTTTCCAAATCTGCTTCTCCATCCAATACACTTTCTAGTAAGCTTTCCAATTGACCTAAGCCTATTCTACAGGGAACACACTTACCACAAGTTTGTGCATGACACATCTTTAAAAAAGAAGAGGCTAAATCTATTGGGCATAATCCTGGAGGGCTTGCAATAATTCTACGTTCTAGGTCTTTGTATAGGACTTCAACAGTGGCTTGTGCTTTATCTTTGGTAATAATACTAAGTCTACTCATGTTTTTTACTCCTTTCTAATAAAATTTACAAACTACTCACTATTACGTTCGCTGAAGTGGAAAATGGAAGAATTTTTTATATAAAAGCTGAATTACTTTTTATGTAGATTAGTTAGACTATTGTTATAATAATAACACTTTTGAAAATTTAAATAAAGTATTTCTTTTAAAAAAGTTCTTTTGATCATGTAGTTTTTCTAAATTATATATATTATTCCCTTATAATATATATAGCCTATTAAGTACCCCATGAGTATATCCGTTGGCCAGTGAACTCCTAGATAGATTCTACTAAATCCTATTAAAAATATGATTAATCCATTTAAAAACCATATAACACTTTCTTTGTCCCTTTTTTCACAATCCCTTGTAAATATATAAGTCATTGTAGTATAAAAGGTCATAGATACCATGGCATGTCCACTGGGAAAACTATATCCCCCTTGTTCTATTAAAAAGTATTTTAAAGGTCTAGTCCTTACAAATATATTCTTAAGTATAAAATTTAACCCATAGGAACCTAAGGTAGATAGTATTAATAAAAGAATTCCCTGGGTATTATTTTGCCTTAGCATATATATAAATATTACTATCCCAATGGGTAAGAAAAAATATACTGACCCAAAATAAGTAATTGTTTTCATAATATTTGTACCTAGAGGAGTTGTTCTGCTATGGACATAGTCCATTATTATTTCATCAAATAAAATCCCTTCTTGAGAAGTTTTAATATTGATTCCTAATATTATAAATATTGCTATGGATATAATACTTATAATAAGCAATCTTTTTCTATTCATCTTTTCCTCCTATATATGGTATTTATCCATTATAATATATAAAATGCTAACAATATTTTTAATTATATCTATTGTTTTTTATCTTTACATTTAGAACAGTATCCATATAGCTCAAGCTTATGTCCTATAATATGAAAATTTGTATTCTCTTCTATAAAATATTCATATCCAATGATAGGACATTTATCTATTCTTATCTTTTTATTACAGGATATACATCTTATATGATGTTGATGATCCATCATATTTAATTGAAACATGGATTTGTTTTCCTTTTCTAAATTTAATTTTATCGCTATATCCTTTGATATAAATATATTAAGTGTCCTATATATAGTTGAAAGATTAATATACTTATCCCTTTCCCTAGCTTTTATAAAAATTTCCTCTGCAGTCAATGGTTCCTCTTCTTCCTTTAATATATTTAGTAAGATGTTTCTCTGTTTTGTTTTTTTAATTCCACATTCTTTGAATATATCTTTATTATCAATATATTTAAGCATTTTATCCTTCTCCTTGTTTTGGTTAATTTTAATTATTATTTTTTAACTTCCTTATGAGAAAGAATAAAAGGAAGAACATTCCATTTATAATTACAATAGTTGCTCCTGTAGGCAAATTGAATATATAGGATATAAAGGTTCCCATTATAACACTAATTATCGACACTATAGAAGAAATTAGTATGGTGCTATTAAAACTATTAGATACCTGTAAGGCTGTTACCGTAGGAAATATTATCATACTGGATATAAGCATAGTCCCTACTATCCTAATCCCTAAAACCACGGTTATAGATGTTAAAGTAGATATTAAATAGTTAATAAATTTAGAATTTATTCCTAATACATTAGCAAATTCCTCATCATAGGTTATAGCAAATAAACTATTATAGAAAATACATATAATCAGTATAACTATAATAGATAATATTATGGATAATATCAAGTCCATCTTGCTTATAACCAAAATACTACCAAATAAATAGGAAAATAGGTCCACATTAAATCCTTTAGATATACTTGATATTAAAACCCCCACTGCTATAGCCAATGAAGAAATAAGCCCTATAGCTGCATCCCCATGTATATCCGCTTTTTCATCTAATTTAAGTATTAAAAAAGATGAAAGAATAACTAAAGGTATGGATATTATTAAAGGAGATTTATTTAATAATAAGGCAATAGCCACAGTGGCAAAACTTACATGAGCAAGTCCATCTCCTATCATGGAATGCTTTTTAAGCACTAGAAATATCCCTAAAAAAGATGAAGAAATAGCTATTAAAGAACCTACTACTATTCCCCTTAATATAAAATCCTGTTGTAATGCCTCCATAATTAATGGCAAAAATTCTTTCATCTCATATCACCACCATTTGTTAATCCCTTGAAGTTATTCCAAAATACTGGGCTATCTCTTTTGAATTTTTAAATTGGTCATAAGGGCCATAAAATATTATTTCCCTATTTAAATATAGTATTTTATTTACATACTTTTTTATGGAAAGAATATCATGGGATATTAGTATTATTGTTACCCCTTCCCTATTTATTTCTTTTAATATGCTATAAAAATCCTCTCTTATTTTAGGATCTAAGGCACTTGTAGGTTCATCTAAAAATAATATATTTGGCTTTGACACCATAGCCCTAGCTAGTAAAGCTCTTTGAATTTGACCCCCAGATAGATTGCCTATTTTTCTATTCTTTAGGCCATATATTCCTAGTTTTTTAAGTATATTCTCTACTTTTCTATAGTCTTCTTTAGAATAAAATTTCATGCCTTTTTTTTGGGATAATAATCCAGTAGCTACTATTTCTTCTACAGTTGCTGGAAATAATCTATCCCTTTTTATAGCGCCTTGAGGCACATAACCTATTGAATTTTTGTTTCCTATTTCATCATTAAATATTATTTTTCCTTCATAGGGGCCAATTAGTCCCAATAATATCTTTATCAAAGTGGTTTTCCCTGAACCATTGGGACCAACTATCCCCAGATAATCCCCTTCTTCAACTTGAAAACTAATATCCTTTAATATTTGGTTTTTCCCAAAACTAAAGTTTAAATTTTCTACGGTTATTACGTTATTCATCATAACCCAGCCCTTCTTTTAATCTGTCTAAATTGGATTCCATTATCTCTATATAGCTTATTCCTGATTCTAACTCTTCCTTTGATATATTGTGAGCCCCATGTAATAGTAGCATCTTCCCTCCTGTTTCCTCAGATATAATTTTAGCCACTTTAGGATCGATAAGCTCCTCATAATAAATCACATTAAGTCCTAAAGATTTCATATTGTTCATCAGTTCTGATATTTTCTTAGGAGTTGGTTCTGCATTAGGACTAAATCCATCATAAGGAGATATATATTCTAATCCATAGCGCTTTGCAAAATAACCAAAGGCAAAATGGCCTCCATGTATAATGGTTTTGTGCTTAACTTTACTAAAAGTTTCGACAAATTTTTTATCCAATTCCGCCAGTTTTTCCTTATAGTTCTCTGCATTTTGTCTATAAAAATTTTCATTTTTACTGTCTGCTTTTATTATCCCTTCTAATATATTATCTACTATCTTTTGAGCATATACTGGATCTAACCATATATGGGGATCCTTTCCATGGTGTTCATGATTATGTTCCCAATCTTCTTCATCTACAAGCTCTATTCCTTTACTTATATCTATGACTATTGTGGAATCATCTATCTCCTTTATCATCTTCTCTGCCCAAGGTTCCATATATTTTCCCGTATATATAAATACATCTGCTTTTTTTATATCTACTATATCCTTAGGCGTAGGTTCATAGGAATGGGCTTCTACCCCAGGAGGAAGAAGTAATTTTACTTCTCCCTTATCCTTTACTATTTCATTGGCAAAATCATATTGGGGAAATAGTGTTGTAATTATTTTTATTTTATCATTGTATAAATCCTTTTCATATTCATAGCTATTACATCCAGTGATAAATATTACTATTAGAGCCAATATAATTATTATAATAAAAAATCTATTTAGTTTCATATTTTTCCTCCTATATTTTCATTCTCTATGGATTATACCCTATTATATGTTTTTTAATTATAATTGCAAATGATTTGCAACAAAAATAATTATATAGTAATCTTTAAATTTTATCAACTAAAAAATACTTTGAAAATATTTTCACTTTTTATACAAAATAAGTTTTTACATTGTTCCTTAATTTACCTTTTAAAAACCCAAATAAAAAAGAGTAAAATGATTTTCATTTTACTCTTTTTTATTTACTTTCTTTTCTTTCTTGGAGGTGCCATGTGGATTGCCTTATCCTCTAAGCCATGAACTGCTTCCATGAAAGCCTCACTTAAAGTTGGATGAGCATGGATGGTTCTAGTTATAGCATCTAACTTCAAATCATTAGCTATAACTAAAGCTCCTTCATGGATTAAATCATTGGCATGAGGGCCCACTATGGTAATACCTAAAATCCTATTATCCTCCTTGGAAGCAAATACCTTTATAAATCCTTCTCCTTCTCCTAAAGATAATGCTTTTCCATTGGCAGCAAACATAAATTTACTGCTAATATAATCAATATTCTTTTCCTTCAACTGTTCTTCAGTTAATCCTACAAAGGCCACTTCTGGTAAAGTAAATACACAATTAGGATATACATCCAAATTAATATCTGGTGTTAATCCCATCAATCTTTCCATTACATATATACCTTGACTAGAAGCCACATGAGCTAATTGAATCCCTAAATCATTTACGTCTCCTATAGCATATATACCTTCTGTTGTTGTTTCAAAATGTTCATTAACCTTTATGCCCTTGTGATCATATTCAACTCCTACACCATCGAGATTTAAACCTTCTACTACAGGGCCCCGGCCTGATGCTATAAGTACCTTATCTCCAACTACTTCTATTTCTTTATCTTTGTTTTTATATCTAGCAATTACCTTTAGTTTGTCTCCTTCTTTTACTATTTCCTTTGCTCTTATATCTACATAGGTTTCCATGCCTTGTTTCTTAAAGAACATAGGCAATCTCCTTGTTAACTCCATGTCCACATTTTTTAATATTCTAGATGCAAGGAGTATAACTTGGGAACCTAATTCCTGATATATGCTAGCAAACTCCAGCCCTATTACTCCACCGCCTACTACTATTAGAGTTTCTGGTATCTCTTCCATCTCTAAAAGATCATCACTTGTGATTACCCCTTCTAAATCTATTCCTTTGGTTTCGGTCATAGTAGGCTTAGAGCCTGTAGCTATGACTATATTGTCTACAGATATTTCACGAGTGTTTCCATCTTTTAAATCTATAACTATGGTATTTTTATCCTTAATAGAAGCTCTTCCAGGTATGAATTCAATATTATTATATGAGGATATCAACTTTTCGATGCCACCTACTAGTTGGCCAACTACAGCTTTTTTTCTCTCCTGTAGTGCTTTGCCATCTAATTTGAAGTTATCTACTGTAATCCCAAATTCTTTGGAACGCCTTAGAGTACGCATTATTTCAGCGTTTCTAAAATAAGTTTTAGTAGGGATACAGCCTCTATTAAGGCATGTACCCCCTACTTCCCTTTCCTCTATTAAATAGATATTAGCACCTAGTTGAGCTCCTCTTATAGCTGCTACATACCCTCCTGGACCTGCTCCTATAACTGCTATATTTTTGCTCAACTAATATTACACCTACCCTTCATATTTGAGTATAGGATTCCTTGCTGCTCTTGTTTCATCTACTCTCCTTACTGGAGTATCATGGGGTGCTTCTTTTAGTATTTCTGGATTTTCTTTTGCTTCTTCTGCTATCTTAATAAGTGCCTCTGCAAATTCATCTAAAGTTTCTTTGCTTTCTGTCTCTGTTGGTTCTGGCATTAGTGCTTCATTTACTATAAGTGGGAAATATATTGTTGGTGGATGATAGCCATAGTCTAACAGCCTCTTTGCTACGTCTAAAGTACTTACATCTAAAAAATCACCTTTTAATCCAGCTAATACAAATTCATGCTTAAAGATAGCATTTTCTTGTAAATTATAATGATCTTTCAATCTATGGGCTAAATAGTTAGAATTTAATACTGCCATCTCACTTGCTTTCTTCAATCCATCCCTACCCATAGTCAATATATAGGTATAAGCCCTAACCAATATATTGAAATGACCGTGGAAATCCTTCATCTTACCTACGGATTTTGGAATATCATAGTTTAAATAGTACCTATCTCCATCTTTTTCAACTGTTGGTACTGGTAAAAATTCCAACAAACATTCCTTTACTCCAACAGGACCTGAACCTGGTCCACCGCCACCATGAGGTGTGGAGAAAGTTTTGTGTATGTTAAAATGAACTACGTCAAATCCCATATCTCCTGGACGGGCTTTACCTAGTATAGCATTGGCATTAGCACCATCGTAATAAACCAATCCTCCTGCTTCATGAACTAAATCCGCTATTTCTTTAATATTTCTATCAAATAATCCCAATGTATTTGGATTTGTAAGCATCAAGCCAGCAATTTCATCATTTAATACAGCTTTTAAGCTTTCTAAATCCACTAGTCCTTCTTCTGTGGATTTAATCTCTACTGTATCAAATCCTGCCATTACTGCTGATGCTGGATTAGTACCATGAGCTGAGTCTGGAACTATTATCTTGGTTCTCTTAGTATCTCCTCTATTTTCATGATAAGCTTTTATTAAAGTTAAGCCTGTAAGCTCACCGTGAGCTCCAGCTGCTGGTTGCAATGTCATCTTATCCATACCGGATATTTCACATAATGCTCTATCAATTTCATACATCAATCTAAGAGCACCTTGTACTGTCTCTTCTGGTTGTAATGGATGTATATTTGCAAATCCATCTAGTGCTGCCATATTTTCATTTATCTTTGGATTATATTTCATAGTACAAGAGCCTAATGGATAAAAACCTGTATCTACACCAAAGTTTTTATTGGAAAGATTAGTGTAATGTCTTATTATGTCTACTTCACTTAATTCTGGAAGGTCTAACTCATCTTTATTCAAATATTCTTCAGGAATTAACTCCTCAAGGGCTACTTGATCTACATCATTTTCTGGTAACCTATAGGCAGTTCTTCCTGGCTTTGATAATTCGAATATTAATTTATTATATGTTTTCATATTATCCCCTCCAATACAGAACTTAAGGTATCAATTTCTTCTTTTGTCCTCTTCTCAGTGACTGCATAGAGTATTCCATTTTTATATTGGGGATATTCTCTTCCTAATGAGTAACCTCCAAGTATTTTTTCTTCTAATAACTTCTTGTTTATTTCATCTGCATCTACAGAACTTGTTACTACAAACTCCTTAAAGAAAGGTTTGTCAAATAATGGTTTGTATTTGCCTGATTTAGTTATTTGTTCAAATGCATAATGAGCTTTTTGAGTTGCCTGAGTTGCTACTTCTCTTAATCCTTCTTTTCCTAAGGTAACAAGATATACTGTAGCTGCTAATGTATTGACTCCTTGATTAGAGCATATATTGGAAGTTGCTTTTTCCCTTCTAATATGTTGTTCCCTAGCTTGTAGTGTAAGTACAAAAGCTCTATTTCCATCTACATCTACAGTTTCTCCCACTATCCTACCAGGCAATTTTCTCATATGAGCTTTTTTAGTTGCCATAAATCCAAGATATGGTCCACCAAAAGCAAGGGGCATTCCCATAGACTGTCCTTCTCCTACTACTATATCTGCTCCTAGAGAACCTGGAGTTTTAAGAATTCCTAAAGATATTGGGTCTACAGAGGTTACAAACATAGTCCTCTTTTGGCTATGAGCTATCTCTCCAATGGTTTCTAAATCTTCAATTATGCCAAAGAAGTTTGGACTTTGAACTATTACTGCTGCAGTTTTGTTATCAACATGATTTTTTAATTGGTCTAAATCCGTTACTCCTTCTTTATCATCTATTTCAACTACTTCAATTTGCTGAAGATGAGCATAGGTTTTTAGGACTTTTCTGTATTCTGGATTAACTGTCTTAGATATAACTACTTTATTTCTCCTAGTTATATTAGATGCCATGAAAGCTGCCTCAGCAATAGCTGTTCCCCCATCATATAAGGAAGCATTAGATACATCCATTCCTGTTAAATTACATATGAGAGTTTGATATTCAAATATATATTGTAATGTACCTTGACTTATTTCAGCTTGATATGGGGTATAAGAAGTATAAAATTCACTTCTTGAGGTGATATGCCCTACTATTGAAGGTATATAATGGTCATATGCACCTGCACCCAAAAAACAAGTTAAATCATCTATAGGGGTGTTGGATTCTGCTAATTTTTTCATATATTTGGCTGCTTCTAGTTCTGACATGGAGGGATTGAGATTTAAATCTCTTTTTAATTTCACATCCTCAGGTATATCGCTAAATAGATCATCTATTGAATTAACTCCTATAACTTCCAACATCCTCTGTTCATCTTCTTTAGTGTTTGGGATGTAAGGATACATAATTAAACCTCCTCATCTAAGAACTTTTCATATTCCTCACTTGTCATTAAATCGTCTAATTGAGATTTGTCTGCTATTTCAATTTTTACTATCCAGTTTTCATAAGGATCTTGGTTTAATAAGCCAGGATCGTCTAATAATTCTTCATTTACTTCTACTATCTTTCCATCTACTGGCATATAAACATCTGCTGCTGCCTTTACTGATTCTACTGCAGAAAAAGCTTCTTCTTTTTCATATTCATCATCAATTTCTGGAAGTTCCACATATACAATATCCCCTAATTGATCTTGTGCATAATCAGCAAGACCTATATATGCCTCATCTCCTTCAACTTTAAGCCACTCATGATCTTCTGTATAATACAAATCTTTTAAAACCTTCATTGTTTAGCCCTCCTTAATTATCATTAATTTATATTAATTTTATTTAATTATTTTAAAAATTTTCTACTAACGATTTTAGCTTTTACAGGTTTTTTCCTAATCATTATATCTATTTCTTTGCCTATTTCAGCTTCGTTAATATCTATTAGTGCATTTCCTATACTCTTTTTAAGAGTTGGTGACATATATCCTGTGGTCACATGGCCAATCTTTTTCCCATCTTTATATACTTCATAGCCTTCTCTTGGTATACCTCTTTCTATCATTTCAAATCCAACAACTTTTCTAGTCAATCCTTCTTCCCATTGCTTCTTAAGGGCCTCTTTGCCTATAAAATCTTCTTCTTTATCTAATTTTACGGCAAATTTCAATCCCCCTTCTAATGGAGTAATATCTTTTGATATTTCATTTCCATATAAAGGCATAGTTGCTTCAAATCTAAGGGTATCCCTGCATCCTAAACCTGCTGGTTTAATTCCCTCGTCTTTACCGGCTTCTAGTATAGCATTCCAAATTTTAACTATATCATCCTTAGATGTATATATTTCAAATCCATCTTCGCCAGTATAGCCAGTTCGAGATACCATACACTCTACACCTGATATATTAACTTTTCTATCAAAATGAAATGGTTTGATCTTTGATAAGTCTGTATCTGTTAACTTTTGTAATATTTTTTCAGACTTAGGTCCTTGAATAGCTACTTCACCAATTTGATCGGAAATGTTTTCAATGATGATATTAAAGTCCTTTTTATTGTCTATCATCCATTTAAAATCCTTGTCTGTATTAGCAGCATTAACAACGAGTAGATACTCATCGTCAGCATACTTATACACTAAAAAATCATCTACTACTCCTCCATCAGGATAGCACATCATTGTATATATTATCTGGTCAGTTTCTATTGATGCTATATCGTTTGTTGTTAAGTATTGTAAATATGCTAAAGCATCCTCACCTTTAACTACTATTTCTCCCATATGAGATACATCAAATAATCCTGCTGCATTTCTTACTGCCTCGTGTTCTGGAATTAGACCTTCATATTGTACTGGAAGGAACCATCCTGCATAATCAACTATATTTCCCCCAAGTTTTACATGTTCATCATAAAGGGGAGTTTTCTTTGCTACCATTTTACCACTCCTTCCTAAATTTATCCATAATATGATACCCTAAAATCCACGATTTAAACATAGTATTTTTTACTAAATGGTGGATTTAAAAGTAGCATCGATTTTATTATACAAGAGAAGGGATAATATTGCAATACTGTTATTTTTGCAACGAAAATAAAAATACAAAGATGTATTTTATCCAATAAAGCTTGTCTAAAAAATATCCACTTTATCCACATTATCCACATTCACAAGTGGATAACTTATGTAAACTTATATTCTGCCATGAAAATGCACTATAAGGCATAGTTATGTTTACATAATATTTGTTTGTCCACAGTTTTTATAGTTATCCACAGAGCTTATCCACATTTAATTCTGTTTTTCTTCAATTTTTTCGAAATATTTAATTATACCATTGTATATTCCTTGGGCTATTTTCTCTTGATAGTTATCAGTCTGTAGCTATTGTTCTTCTTGTTCATTGGATAAAAATCCACACTCCACTAAAACCGATGGAATGTTTAATTCACTCAATAAATATATATCTTCCCTTTCCTGGGGCACTCTAGTATTGTTTTCATCTAATGCCTTACGTAATTCTTCCTGAATACAATCTGCTAAAATCATACTTTCTTGAGATCCCTTTTTATAGAAAATTTGGGCTCCATGATATCTAGAATCGGTAAAACTATTTAAGTGGATTGTTAAAAATATATCGCAATTTTCCTCTTCTATAATCCCTTTCCGCCTCTCTAAATCTTCCCTTTTTACTTTCGATAGAGAATTTTTATTTTTCCTTGTTAATACTACTTTTCCCCCATGGGATTGAATTATATCTTTTAATTTTAATCCTATTTTTAAATTGATTTCTGCTTCTAATACTCCATTTTTACTTACAGTACCTGGGTCTATGCCACCGTGGCCTGGGTCTATGCCGATTGTTTTATTGCTTATGAGAGTGTTCATGGTAGGTATAGCTTTGTTTTTAAAGGAAATAATCAATAAAATTATTAAAATAAATATTATTGACAAAAAAATATATAGTTGTTTTTTCCTAATATATATTACCTTCAATATTATACCCCCTCTAATGAAATATATGGCTAGAAGGGGGTTTATATACAACAAAAAAACTGCCAAAGTTCTTCTTGGCAGTTTGTATATTTGATTATCTCTTGGAGAATTGTGGTGCTTTTCTTGCTTTCTTTAAACCATATTTCTTTCTTTCCTTCATTCTTGGATCCCTAGTTAGGAAACCTGCTTTTTTAAGTACAGGTCTTAATTCTTCGTCAGATTCTATTAAGGCTCTAGATATACCATGTCTAATAGCTCCAGCTTGACCTGTAAATCCTCCGCCCTGTACATTTACAAATACATCATATTTGTCTAAAGTATCCGTTATTTCCAAAGGTTCTCTAACTAAAACCTTTAATGTATCAAAATCAAAGTAATCGTCTATATCTCTTTTATTTATAATAATTTTCCCAGAACCAGGAAGTAATCTAACCCTTGCTACTGAAGTCTTTCTTCTTCCTGTTCCAATATATTGTACATTAGCCACTTACAGTCCTCCCTTCTAATAACAGCTAGAATTCATATAATTCTGGTTTTTGTGCCTCATGATTATGTTCCGGTCCACTATATACTTTCAACTTCTTAATCATCTGTCTTCCCAATCTATTCTTTGGTAACATCCCTTTAACAGCTAGTTGAATAGCTTTTTCTGGGTTTTCTTTCATCATTCTACTATAGGGTATAGATCTTAATCCACCTGGATACCCTGTATGATATCTATATTCTTTTTGCTCTAATTTCTTCCCAGTTAATCTTACTTTATCTGCATTTATAATTATTACATAGTCCCCAGTATCTACATGAGGAGTATATATAGGTTTATGTTTTCCTCTCAATATAGTTGCTACTTCTGATGCCAATCTACCTAATACTTTGCCTTCTGCATCTATTACGTACCATTTTCTATCAATTTCATTTGGCTTAGCCATATAGCTCTTCATCTTTTTCCCTCCTTATCCAGCATTGAGTTGTGTCTCAAAGTTCCGGGGCTTTTAAACACTCCTATATATTCTAATACAAGGTATTATCAATGTCAAGACGTATTTTTAATAATAAACTTTTTCTAAATAGAGTCCTTGAGGTGGGGCTGTAGGTCCTGCTAATTCTCTATTTTTTGATTCAATAATATGGGGAATATTATGAGGTTTCATCACTCCTCGTCCAATTTCTACCAATGTTCCTACTATTATCCTGATCATATTGTATAAAAAACCATTTCCCTCTATGGAAAATATTATCAAATCTCCTTCTCTAGATAAAAAAGATTGATCAATCCTTCTAATGGGATTATCTACATTGCTATTAGCTGACATAAAAGATGTAAAGTCATGGGTACCTATAAAATACCTAATCCCTTTGTTCATCTCGTGGTAATCCAAAGGATAAAAAACATGATAGACAAATCTCCTATATAAAGGGTTTCTTATGGGATGATTATAAATTAGATATTTATATCTCTTGCCAATAGCATCATATCTTGAATGAAAATCCTTGGCTACTTCTTCGGATTTAACTATGGATATATCTTCTGGTAATTTACTGTTTAGAGCATACATAAATCTATCTGGAGGAATAGATGAGTTAGTATGGAAATTAGCTACCTGTCCTATAGCATGAACTCCACTATCAGTCCTACAAGATCCTATAAGATCTACTTCTTCACCAGTAATCTGTTTAATGGCTTTTTCTATTTCCCTTTGGATACTATCTCCTTTTGGTTGTTTTTGCCATCCTATATAGTTGGTGCCTTCATATTGTATTGTTAATTTTATATTAGCCATATTATCCCTCTATACATAAGCAATATATTTTGTAGATATTATAAATCCAAAAAATAAAGCTGCTATACTAATTGCTAGTACATCCTGATTATCCAGTTTTAATTCATTTAATCTAGTTCTATTCTCCCCTCCACGATAGCATCTAGCTTCCATGGCATTAGCCAATTCATCTGCTCTTCTAAAAGCATTTATAAATAATGGAACCAATAAAGGGACTAAGTTTTTCGCTCGATTGATTATATTTCCCGATTCAAAATCTGCTCCTCTAGCCATCTGTGCCTTCATTATCTTATCCGTTTCTTCTAATAATGTAGGTATAAACCTTA
>JAAYFV010000165.1 GCA_012728075.1 Tissierellia bacterium | reverse complement strand
TCAAGAATTAAGGGACTCGATACATATCTATAATCCGATGGCTGTCCCTTATCTCCAGGGATTTCATCAAAGGTTAAACTGTCAATAGTTACATTATTTAGCAATTCTCTAATTTCATATTCATTTTCGATTAAATATCTTTGAATTTCATAAGAATCAGTTATACCTTTCTCTGCAAGGAAATTTTTTATTGCTTCCAGCTGTTTGTTTTCTTCCTCTACTAAATTTATATATTTTCCATTTTCAGTTTTTCGATAGAATTTTTCTACAAAATGTGAATCATCAACATGTCTTAATATATCATCACTTAATTCTTGAGAGTCTTCAACTGTATATATTTTTTTTAACCCTGTATGGATAATATCCCCTGGATTTCCTGGTCCAGTGTTTTCTGCTAAAGCATAAGGGATATTTCCCATAATCATAATAGCAATAAGTAATATAGCCACAATTTTATTTTTCAACTAAATCACCCTTTCTTGGGACAGGGGGACAGTTCTCCTGTCCCAAAAATTTCACTTTAAATTTCCTTCTAATACTAACTGTCCATTATTATCATATACCCTATATTTGTATCCCATTAGCTTAGTAGTTACCCTTGTATCAAACCCTGATATACTAAAGTTTCCTTCTTTATTTAAAGTTATACTTTTCAAAATCTTTCCATCTTGGGCCCAAAGTTCCACCTTATATCCGCTAAAATCATCTAAACCTACTAGTTCTCCAGAAAATATTCCTGCAATAGAGGTGTTAAAAAATATATTTTTTATATCAATTTCTTTTATAGTATACATATCTACTGAGGGTATATTTTCATCTATTTCAAAGTCTTCAGGGCCCTGATTTTCCATATCAAATACTTTATTTAATGTATCATAGGCAATTTTTCTAGTTATTACTTGATTATAAGGTATATACATATTTGCCAATCCTATTTCTAGTGCCTTATTGTAATAATCCTCTGGATATTTTTTAAAATCTATCCCATCTTCATATCCTAAGGATCTCATTATTACTGTAAGTAGTTCCACATAAGTAATATTTTTATCTGGTTCAAATTTTCCTTTTCCAGTACCTTTCATAATGTCAAAGGTATAAGCTAAATTGATATAAGGTTTAGCCCATCCTTTTACATCTTTAAAATAATCTTCATCCTCATAGAATTCTACTAAATTTTCAAGTTCATGTATCCTTACCCCTACAGTAGCCAATTCCTTCCTAGTCATGTATTTATCTAAATCTTTGTATTCCATTATAGGAGAGGTAGCAAATACTATAGTAGGGAATAGAAGTATCCCTATTAATACAACAGTTAGTCGTCTATCCATACAAATCCTCCTTTGCTAGTTTTGGGACAAAGGGTCAGACCCTTTGTCCCAAAAGACCCTTTGTCCCACCATCTGGGACAGAAGGTCTGACCCCTTGTCCCAGATGACCCTTTGTGACAGGGGGTCTGACCCCCTGTCCCACCAGGACCAAGACCCCTGTCCCATCAATTATAATATATTGCCATCTTCATTTTCAGGTAGTATAACTCCATTGGGATCAACTATTTCGTATTTAAATCCAATTATTTTATCTATAATGTCAACTTCATCTGGAGGTATTATTATTTCAAAGCTTCCATCAGGGTTTACATTAGTCGTTTTAAAATGTTTCCCAGCTTTAGACAACAGCTTTACTTTGTACCCATTGAAGGTACCAATATTATCCCTAGTCAATCTCCCTCTAAATATTACAGATATTCGAGTGTCAAAGGTATATCCTGGTGCTAGCCAAACCTCTGGTGCATCCATTTCTTTTCGTCTAACTATTATGGTATATACTCTATCCCTTTTCCCTTCTTCTTTATGGGTTATGGTTATTTGATTTTGGCCTACTACAAGGGGTATTTCTTTCCTTTCTTCACTTTCTATATTTTCCCCATTTACTTCAATACTTCCTTTACTAGCCTTAGGTATTATAATTAAATTTTCCACTGAGTAATCCACATCTACAGTATAGTTGAACACCCTTCTATTAAACTCTGGTTCTAATCTACCATTTACCACAGTTAAATTATCTAATCCACTGGCTATATTTTCATCTTCTACTACTGTATATTCAAAGGTGGAAATAGGGCTGTTTTTTAAACCTGTTTTTACAGCATAGGCTTTAATTATGGTATCCTCATTTATTACAATAGGTCCAGTATATAAAATCCTATTTGATGGGGAGGGGGCACTTCCATCCAATGTATAATATATAGTGGCTCCAGATGTATTAGTATATAGGGTAACGGTGTAGACTTCTACTATTTCCCCAGAAGGAGGCTCTGCAT
>JAAYFV010000023.1 GCA_012728075.1 Tissierellia bacterium | reverse complement strand
TATAAAAATTATAATTAGGTAATAAAAAGGTCTCTTTCCTTTTAAAAGGAAAGAGACCTTTTTATGTTTATGCATTTAAAGCCTTTAATAATTCATCTATATCCAATCCATGAACCATGGCAGCTTCTTCTAAGCTTTCCATTTGGCTTGCAGGGCAACCAACGCAACCTAGTCCAAAATTTAATAGTATATCTATTGCATCTGGTTTGCTGCGTATAACTTCCCCTACTAGCATATCCTTAGTAATTTCCATTGCACTTCCTCCTTATTCTATAATCTTTATTATATACTACCATATTTTATATACCCTTTGTACTATTAAATATATCATATGTAAAAAAGTTTAAAAATATTTATTTTGAAATTGCATAAAAAAACGATTTATGGACATTCTTATATCAGGAGGTGAATTTATGGATAACAATGAAGACAGAAATAGAAATAGGACAAATCAAGATGAAACTAAGGATTGGGATATTGGCGAGATTCTCATAAGGATATTGGTTACGGCTATAGTAGTTGGAATAGCGGCTTTCTTAACTCCAGGGTTTTCAATAAACAGCCTATGGAGTCTTATATTAGCAGCAGTGGTCATAGCATTATTAGACTATCTAATACAGAAATTCACAGGAGTAAATGCAACTCCTTTTGGTAGGGGAATTACTGGTTTCATCGTAGCTGCAATAATTTTGTATGCTACCAAATTTATAGTACCAGGATTTAATATATCCGTATGGGGAGCCATAATAGGTGCATTAGTTATAGGCATAATAGATGTAATAATACCGGGAAGAGCCATGTAAGAGAACCCTCTAACTTAAGTTAGAGGGTTCTCTTAAATTTTCTTGACTAAATAACAAAAATAGTATACAATGTTTTAATGTACCCTCAGGGGGTATATATCCTATGGGAATAATATATAAGGGAGGAAATATATATGAATATTAATATAACTGAAAGAGCTCAAGAAGAGCTTAAAAAAGTGATAGAAAATAGAAAAGAAAGCAAACCTTTGAGAATTTATATTGCAGCTTTTGGTTGAGGTGGCCCATCTTTTGGTCTAGCTCTGGATGAGCTAAAAGATGGAGATAAAAAAACAGAAATAGGAGATTTCACTTTTGTAATAGAAGAAGATATAGCAGATGCTTTTGGAACCTTTACCATAGATTACAGTGATAGTTGGCTAAGACGTGGATTTAGTGTAATCCCCGATAGAGGAGGTTCTACTTGCTAAAAGATAGGTTTTTACCTATCTTTTTTTAATTGACTATACAAAAAGTTTTAAAAGAGCTTTTTTCATAATTTTTCTAACTTATGATACAATAACATATGATATCAATTTGGGTAAAAAATTTTTTAAAAAAACTAATTTTGTCTTGAAAATTTGCTACTAATCTAATAATCTATTGTTATAGGAATTTATATATCCCAAGGGAGAACAAAAGGGGGTGATGATTAGTGGATTCTGGACCTTTACCCAGTTGTAGCAATTATAATTATGTAAAACTAAACAAGAAGAACCCTAGTCATTACCGTAGATTAGGTTCTTCTAAGGGGGGTTAATATGAATGAAAGAAGACTCAAAGAATTAATTAGAGATAAGAAATATGTAACATTAAAAAGAGAATTGGAAGATATGAACCCAGTAGATGTAGCTGAATTGCTAGAATCTTTAGATGTTCATACAGCTTTACTCATATTTAGAATGTTACCTAAGGACTTAGCGGTAGATGTATTTGCCCATTTTTCTGTAGAACAACAGAGAGAACTTATAGGTCTAGTTACAGATAAAGAGTTAAAGCATATAATAGATGAATTATTTTTTGACGATATGATAGACATATTAGAAGAGGTTCCTGCCAATATAGTTAAAAAGATATTGATACATGCCAAAGAAGATGAAAGGAATCTAATAAATCAATTTTTGAAATATCCACCTGAATCAGCAGGTAGTATAATGACCATAGAATACGTGGACTTAAAAAAAGCTATGACTGTAAGAGAAGCTTTAGCTCATATAAAGGAAACAGGTTTGGACAAGGAAACAGTATATACTTGTTATGTAACAGATAAAAATAGAAAATTAGAGGGAATAGTATCTTTAAGGAAACTAGTTATTAGTGATGAAGATTTGTTAATTGAGGATATAATGGATAGGGATGTTATTTATGTCCATACTCACGATGATCAGGAGACAGTAGCAGGGATATTTAAAAGATATGGATTCTTAGCTTTACCTGTAGTGGATAAAGAAGGACGATTAACAGGAATAATAACCGTAGATGACATAATGGATGTAATCGATCAAGAAGCCACTGAGGACTTCCAAAAGATGGCAGCTATGTCTCCAACGGAGGAAAAATATTTAGATGCTAGTATATTTTCTTTAGCTAAACATAGGGTCGTATGGCTATTGGTATTGATGATATCTGCCACTTTTACTGGTGGGATTATACGAAAATTTGAAGGGCTACTTCAATCAGTAGTAGTTTTAACAGCTTTTATACCTATGTTAATGGATACTGGTGGAAACTCAGGTAGTCAATCCTCTACGCTAATAATCCGTGGTATTGCTTTAGGAGAGATAGAACTTAAGGATGCAAGAAAGGTTGTATTAAAGGAATTAGGGATTAGTATAGTAGTTGGAGCTGTGTTAGCAGTAGTAAACTTTTTTAGGATATATTTATTTGATAATGTGGGAGTTTTAATATCCCTTACTGTATCTCTAACTCTATTTATAACAGTGGTAATCTCGAAAGTCATTGGTGGAATATTACCTATGATTGCTAAAAAAATAAATATAGACCCAGCTATAATGGCGGGCCCCCTTATTACAACAATAGTAGATGCTTTAAGTTTAATTGTGTATTTTTCCATAGCCTCTTGGCTATTAAATATATAATAGATATTTAATAAAAAAGGCACCCAAATTAGGGTGCCTTAAAACTATATAATATACTTTTCTAAATCTTGACTAAACTCTTCTGATACCTTTTTAAACTCTTTTATGCTCTCTGACATCTTCTTTATTTCATTAGTATAGTTTATCACATTGGCACTTACCTCTTGGCTAGAAGCTGAATTTTCTTCGGCTATAGCAGCCAATGTTTGAATATTGCTAGATATTTGATTCATAGATTCTGTTTCTCTATCTAATTGGTTTATAAGCTGGATAATTAAATTTGCCACTTGTTGTACAGTATCCACTGTATTGCTTGTCTCCTCGGATATATGGGTTAGATTGTCATTTTCTTTTTCCAATATCTTATATTGAGCTTCTATATCCTCCATAAATTCATCGATTTCATGGATAAAGGATGCCAACATATTGTTGATATCTTGCACTGCTTCTTTAGAGCCTTCAGCTAACTTTCTTATCTCTGTAGCCACTACGGTAAAGCCTCTTCCATATTCTCCAGCTCTGGAAGCTTCAATGCTGGCATTTAGAGCTAAAAGATTAGTTTGTTCTGAAATTCGTTCCACTGTTTCTACTATCTCCGTAACATTTTTTGCTCTATTTTGTAGCATTATTCCTTTTTTTCTTACCTGAGAGAATTCTTCTAACACCTTATCTAGACTACTAGAGGTATATTTTAAATCCTCATATCCCTTTTTTATATTTTTAACAGTCTTCTCTAAAGCTTCTTTACCTTCATTTTCTTTATGAGAAATATGATTTAAAGTTTGTATGCTATTATTTAAACTATAGGCAGCATTTTCTGTCTCTTCTGCTTGACTTATGGCTCCTTGTGCCACTTGTTCTACTATACTGGTAATTTCAGTAGAAGTGGTACTCATATTTTGAGATATTTGGTCAAACCTATCGGTAAATACATTTAATTCATCAGTAGTCCCCTTATATCCAACAAAATCCGTCTTTATACTACTTTTAATCTTATTTAATCCAAGGTTTATATTTTCTAAGAAATCATTAGTATATATATTTCTTTCAAAGGAAAGATCTTTTTTTATTAGCTCCTCCATAGATTGTTTTATGCTATTTAATGGGCTTAGAAGCCCTTTAACCACCATAAAAGGTACTATGAAGGAGATTATTAGTATTATAGGTATAGATGGTTCCTTGTTGCCATAATTGAATAATAAAGCTAAAGGTATTCCTCCAAATAACAAAGATCCAATAGCAGCTTTTGCCTCGAAATTTTTGATAAATCCCAAGGATAATATTTTATTAAAGGGATAATCTTTTTTGTTGTATATTTCTTCCTCAAATGTGATAGATATCTTTAAAAACCCATCATTCTCTTCTAAAGTTTCTACTTGGATATCTTCATTAAAAAACTTACTTGCTCCTTCTAACATTCCACGGAAATATCCAAACATCTCCCTTGGGGAAGAATAAGTCATAATAGCTTTATTTTTATCCAAAGGTTCCACATGTAGTATAGGAGGTTTAGCTCCAGGGATTCTCTTGGTTACTATCACATGGATGTCATACATGGATTTCAAAAAAGAATATAGGTTCTTATATCTAAAAAAAGCTGGATAATCTTTAGAAAAGGTTTCAATATTTCCTATCCCAATTTGCCGCCAAACCTCTCCTCTATCCTTACCTAAACTATTAGCTATGTACTCTACAAATCCTAAAGCTTTATCATCTTCTATATCTTCTGTAGGTGTAAAAATCCTATTAGGCTCTATTCCATTTTGGATTAGAGCTTCATTTACTAATTTTTCTCCAAATATGTTTTTGCTGGTTTTTATCCAGGCAGATACTATAGTTCCTTTCACCGAAAACTACCTCCTTGTTCATATTTTATATTATACCACATTTATCACCTATCAATCTTTAATTCATAATATGTATTAATAAGCCTAAAATAGGGGTGAATACTATGGGAAAAGATTTTCATATCAAATATATTGATAAAAAGAATAATCAAACTAAAAATATTCCCCTAGAACAGTTGGTTAGCATATTATTGGCAATGAAAATAAATATAGATTTTCACATAGAAACCCTAAAAGCCCAAGCTATAATATTGAGAACCAATATATTAAGGACTTCTAGGCTATTTGGTGGCAAAGGGGATATAGAATTAGAGCTTAAACCATTAGAATATTATAGAGAAATTTGGAAGGATAGATACCAGGATAATATAAACAAAATAGATAGAGCAATAAAAGAGACAAAAAATCTGGTAATCACCTTTGAAAACAAATTAATTCAAGGTAAATACCACTTAGTATGTGGTGGTAGTACGGAAAATGCCGAAAATGTAGTAGATAATCAAGTGGTATATTTGCGGCGAGTACTATGTGATTATTGTAAGGATTCTCCCCATTGGAAAGGGGAAAAAAGTTTTACCATAGAAGAGTTACAAGAAATATTAAAAGTACAATTTCCTAGAGAAGATATTAGTGAGTATATTGAAATAAAGGGATTTATGGAAGGGATAGAAAAGGATGGACAAGGTAGAGTATCCTATATAAAAATAGGAGATAAAGTATTTAGAGGACATAAGGTTATGGAACTTTTAGAGTTAGATTCCACTAGATTTAGCATATTTCCTACGGAAATTAAATTTGTATCAAGAGGCAAGGGACATGGACTAGGCCTTTGCCAATATGGGGCAGAAAAGATGGCTCAAGAGGGCTATACCTTTAAGGATATATTAAAATACTACTACACAGGAGTAGAAGTAGAAGATTTTACCCTTCCCTGTATAAAAAGGCCACTTTTTGGAAAGATATTGGTAATAGACCCAGGTCATGGGGGCGAGGATATAGGACATATAGGGGATAGCTTAAATCTATTGGAAAAAGACATTGTGTTGAAACTTGCTATGAAGCTAAAGGATTTATTGGAAGAAAAAGGAGCAACTGTTTATTTAACAAGGGATAGGGATGAAGAGGTTTTGGCAGTAGATAGGGTAAATATGGCTAATCAAATATATCCAGATTTTTTTTTAAGTATTCATATGGATTATTACCCTAAATCTACCTTAAGGGGATGTGAAATATTTCATTTTAGAGGGGATAGTAGAAGCCAAGATCTAGGGGAGTTTATATTGGATAATTTGGATAGATTAAGGATACCTACTAGAGGGATTAGGGAAGGAAACTTCTATGTGTTTAGGGGAGTAAATGTGAGTTCTTTAATGATAGAAATAGGATATTTGTCTAACTGGGAAGAAGAAGGCAAATTTATGGATGAAATTTATGTGGAACAATTAGCCAAGGGTATATTATCAGGAATTTTAGAATATTATGAAGAATAATATTTCCCGTAAAAATTGTTGACAATAGATGATTTTCATAGTATAATAAATTATTTGACAATAAAGCTATTATATGATACAATTATAACGTGAGTGTCCCTTTACACTCCTTCTGCCCCAGCATTATTGGGGAGAAATTGATGGAAGGTGGTTTGCTTTGTTGGAGAAGAATAATCTATCCAAAATTCGCAAAGACGTAGAAGATTGTGTCGGAAAGAAGGTAATTCTAAAAGCTAACAAAGGTAGAAAGAAGACCACAATAAGAGAAGGTATATTAGAAGAAGCATATCCAAGTTTATTCGTAGTTAAAATTTCTAATCAATATGATTCAGTAAGAAGAGTTTCATATACCTACTCCGATATATTAACAGAGACAGTTGAAGTAACCATTTGCGATGACGAAGAAAGAAAGATTAAGATAAGTTAGATAAAAAAAGTGAGATTTAAATCTCACTTTTTTTATTGGGTAAATTCAAAAAATAAAAAACCGACAATATGTCGGTTTAATATAAAACAAGGATTAGAGCAAAATACTTTTGCTCTTACGGGGAAGAAAGACCACTTAGAAGTCTTTATATATAATTATATGTAAAATTTGGTCAAAATAAATAGGCCTATGGAACGAATTTACAAAATCAGCTAAAATACCCTACGTAATTATAAAAAATAATTCCTTAAAATATTGACATTATTATAAATTGTTAGTACTATGATTATATGAAAAAGTTCAGCTATTATAAACTTATAGTTTATAAATAGTAAATATTATTTTTTATCATTAAGTTTAGTTATATTAAACTTAATGATAAATATATGCGAACATAATATAAAAAGGAGGGCGTTATATGGACAATAAAAGGCTAGGTAAACATATATTGGTGGAGTTTTATAATTGTGATAATCAATTATTAAATAGTAGTCATTTAATAGAAGAATATATGATTAAAGCTGCAGAACTGGCAAAAGCTACAGTAGTACAATCCGTATTTCACACCTTCAACCCTTGGGGCGTAAGTGGAGTAGTAGTTATCCAAGAATCCCATTTAACTATCCATACATGGCCTGAATATGGCTATGCAGCTATTGATCTGTTTACTTGTGGAGAAGAAGTGGATCCTTGGATTGCATTTGAGTATCTAAAAGAGAAATTAAAAGCAGAAAAAACTGAAACCACCGAAATAAATAGAGGAGATGTGGAAAAAATCCATATCTATTCCAATGGCATGTATGAAAATATAATATACAAACCACAAGGAGAAGGGTAGGGAGGGATACTATGGAATTATGGTTTACAGAAGTACACAATAAAAATAGCAGAGCTTCTATGAGGGTAAAGGAGCATCTAATTTCTGTTGAAAGCCCCTTTCAAAAAATAGATATATTGGATACCTACGAATATGGAAGGGTACTAGTAATAGACGGGTTTACTATGTTGACGGAAAAGGATGAATTCATATACCATGAGATGATAGCTCACGTTCCTATGGCTGTTCATCCCCATGTGAAGAACATACTAATAATAGGAGGAGGAGATGGAGG
This sequence comes from Tissierellia bacterium, assembly GCA_012728075.1. Lineage (GTDB taxonomy): Bacteria > Bacillota > Clostridia > Tissierellales > Tepidimicrobiaceae > Keratinibaculum. Next base: position 9,532 of record JAAYFV010000023.1, on the reverse strand, counting down.
TACCCTTCGAGAGCTAATCAAATATCCTACCATAGAGAAGATGGATTTTGTCGAAATAGACAAGATGGTGGTAGATTTATCTAAAGAGTACTTACCCTTTTTAAAATCTGGATTTGACGATTCTAGGATCAACTTTTATTACCAAGACGGAGTAGAATTTGTAAAGGATAAGGAAGAATTATACGATTTGATTATTGTAGATTCTACCGATCCTATAGGTCCAGGAGAAGGATTGTTTACAGAAAACTTTTACAAAGATGCTTACAAAGCTTTAAAAGAAGATGGTATACTGGTAAATCAATGTGAATCTGTATACTTTGATGAAGATAGAAAGGAGTTTGAAAGGGCTATAGGGAAGCTTAAAAGGATATTTCCCAAAACCTATGCTTATCAAGCCCATATTCCCACTTATCCATCAGGACATTGGTTATTTGGATTTGCCTCTAAAAGGTATGATCCAATAGAAAATCAAAATATATTAGAATGGCAAAGGTATAATATAAACACCAAATATTACAATGAGAATATACACCAAGGAGCTTTCTATCTACCCAATTATATTCAAGAAATAATAGAGAAGGCCTAATATAGAATTTAAACGCCAAAAGGCGTTTAAATTTTATCATTTTTTGGGACATTAAAGCATATACTTTTTCATAGGATATATAAAGTAAATAGTTGAGGAGGTTTTGTGTATGGAAGTAATAAAGGATATCCTTAAAGTAGAAGAACAAAAAGGATATGAACAGATAGAGACTCTAATAGAGACTGAAATATACTTAAATCAAACGAAACCCGATATAGATACTATTCTATGGGCAGATGGAAAGGTAGAAATACTAAGTACCAAGATTATAAGGGATAAGATATTGGTAAATGGATTAGTAAAATTCAAGCTAGTATACAAATCCCAAGAAGAAGAGCTAAATATATATATAGTTGAAACCAATAGTGATTTTAATGAGGAAATAGAGATCCAAGGGATAACTGAGGAGATGGCAGGAGAGGTAAATGCTCGTATAGAATATATTCAATATGAACAGGTAGAGGAGCGAAAAATCAATCTAATAGCTCTTATAAATCTAATGGGAAAAGTATATGCAATTAATTCAGTAGAGATAATACAGAATATAGAAGGAGGGCCAAATCTTCAAGTACTAAAAGAAAAAATTCGATACAATGATGTATTAAGAAGAGAAGAAAGTTATGCCATCATAAAAGACGCCTTTGAAATAGGTCAAGAACAACCTTCTATAGATGAAATATTAAAAATTGAACTCCATCCTTATGAAAAGGAGTATAGCATATCTGCTGATAGGATAATACTATCAGGAATAGTAGAAGCTTCTATAATATACTTTGGCGGGAAAAAGCTAAATTCCGTGAAACGAGAAATACCCTTTACCCACTTTATAGATAATTCAGAAATTCAAATAGAATCTAAATGTAATATAGATATGGAAATAGTAGATGGAAATTATCAGCTTAAAGAAAGTCTAGAAGGAGATTTAAGGATTATAGATTTAGAAGGGAAATTGAAAATATCTGCTAAACTTTATGACAACAAGGAGAAAGAAGTAATAGTAGATGCCTATTCCACTAGCAATCATATAAATATAGAAAAAGAAGAAATATTCATAACGGAGAATGTCAAGGATATAATATCAATAGAAGAAATATCCAAAGAATTAACAGGGAAGGGATTTCAAGAAGTATATGCTGTAGAAGGGGAAACTAGCATTATTAACTATCAATATATAGAGGATAAATTGATGATAGAAGGAGTACTAGTACTTAATATATACTATTTGGAAAAGGAAACAGAAGCAATTAAAACCCTAAGGGAAGAACTACCTTATAAATCTTATATCACTTCAGAGGAGCTACAACAAGGTTTGACAACAAATATAAAAACCAATTTAGAAAAATTAGAATACTATTTACAAGAGGATATACTGTCCATACAGGTTGTTATAAAAAATCATATATTTGCCAATAGGGAAAGAAAAATTACCATGATAAGTGAAATTCAAGAGACAGATGAGCTTATAGACAAGAAAAACAGACCAAGTATAATCATATACATGATCCAAAAGGATGATACCCTTTGGGATATTGCTAAAAGATACAATACAACTGTAGATGAAATAGTACTAGCAAACAATGTATTATCTCCAACTACATTGATGCCTGGAGAAAAGATAATCATAGAGAAAAAGGTAGATATTAATTTTTAGTTCCAAGTCCCTTTTATGATATAATATACCTTGAAAATTTAAAAAAAGGAGAATATAGATGGATGAAGTAACATTAGACTCATATGGAAAAATCAACTTATCCTTAGATGTACTATATAAAAGGGACGATGGATACCATGAAATAAATACCATAATGCAACAAATTGATTTAAAAGATACCATAATATTAAAAGATAGAGAAAAGGGAATTAAAATTGAATCAAACGAAAAAGGAGTTCCCTTAGGCCCCTCTAATCTAGTCTATAAAGCATGGGAACAGATTAGAAATAAAACGGGAATAGATAGGGGAGTCCATATTACAATAGAAAAGAATATTCCCTTGGCCTCAGGGCTGGCAGGGGGTAGTGCCAATGCTGCAACAACTCTTAAAGGCCTAAATACCCTGTGGAATTTAAACCTTTCCCAGGAGGAATTGATGGAATTGGGAGTCAATATAGGAGCAGATGTCCCCTTTTGCATCCTTGGAGGTACAGCCCATGCCCAAGGCATAGGGGAGAAATTGACTCCGTTAAATAGTTTTTCAAATAAATTGGTATTATTGGCTAATATAGATGTACCTATATCTACTGCCCAAGTATATGAGAACATAAATTTAAATTCTATAGATAATAGAATAGATATAGATAAGCTAATCCAATATATACAGGAGGGGGATCTATCCTCCCTAGCTAAAAATATGGCCAATGTAATGGAAAAGGTAGTAGTCCCTAAATATCCAATTATACAAAAAATCAAAAAAATCATGATACAATATGGTGCCCTAGGAAGTATAATGAGTGGTAGCGGCCCTACAGTATTTGGATTGTTTGACAATAAGGCTAAATTATATAGGTGCAAAGAGGAGCTAGAAAAACATATAGAAAAAGTATATATATGTAAAACTATATAGTTATTAATCCTTTATTTATGAATAAAAAAACCACTTTCTGCTAATTATATTATTGAATTGGCAGGGGGTGGTTTTTTGTATAAATTTATAGCTATTTTAAGGGGCATATTTGATAATTTAACTCTATTTTTTATTATAATTATTGGATTAATCATACTATTAATAGATATTCCCAAATATGAAAACAAAGGATATACAAGGGAACTAAATATAGTAAAAATTATATCTTGGACCTATCTAATATTTGGTATCACAATGTTTATTATATTTAAATTAATTTAGGAGAGAAGTATGATGGGAACAATACAAAAGGATTTAAACAAAAATATACAGATTTTAAAAGATGTATTCAAGGACTGTGATGACATAAACTATAGATTTATACAGATTGGCAAGGACAAAAGACAGGTTTGTTTTGTTTTCTTTGATGGACTTATTGACAAACAATTAATAAGCGAATATGCAATTCAATTACTACTTACCACTAGTGAAAGTGAAAGTTTTGATATGAATACATTCAAATCAAAAATACTGGATACCATAGCCAAAGAAGCCATTGCCATAGTGGAAGTAGATGAGAAAACCCAGATAGATGAAATAGTTGACAGTATACTATTTGGAGAAACCATACTGCTAATAGATGGAGTAGCAAAAGCTTTGGAACTTTCATCTAGAGGATGGGCTACTAGAGGGATAGGAGAACCAGAGACGGAAACAGTAGTTAGAGGTCCAAGGGATGGATTTTCTGAAACTTTAAAGATAAATACTACCCTAGTTCGTAGGAGAATTAGAGATCCAAAATTGAAGGTAAAAAATCTTCAAATAGGTAGAAGATCTAAGACGGATATTGCAGTTATGTATATTGAGGATATTGCAAATGATGAATTGCTAAAGGAAGTATTTAGAAGATTAGATACCATAGATATAGACGCCATATTAGACAGCTCCATGTTAGAGCAGTTAATAGAAGATAATCATATATCCCCTTTTCCTCAAATAGAAAATACGGAAAGGCCCGATACTGTAGCTGCATCCTTATATGAAGGAAGGATTGCCCTATTAGTTGACAATACTCCCTTTGCCCTTATAATTCCTGCTACTTTAGGCACTCTAATACAATCAGCAGAAGACTACTATAGCCGATGGACCATCTCTTCCTTTATAAGGATATTGAGGATATTGGGAGGATTTTTGGCTACTCTATCCCCTGCATTGTATATAGCAATTACATCTTTCCATCCTGGATTAATACCTACTAGATTAACCTATTATGTAGCATCTAGTAGGATAAATGTACCTTTTCCAGCAGTAGTAGAGGCTTTTTTAATGGAAATTACCATAGAGCTATTACGAGAAGCTGGTACTAGAATATCTGGTCCCATTGGTACCACCATAGGAATAGTTGGAGGACTTATCATTGGGCAAGCAGCAGTAGAAGCTGGAGTCGTAAGTCCATTGATGATAATCATAGTAGCTATAACCACTATAGCAGCTTTTGCCCTTCCTAGTTATGAACTAGCTTCAGGATTGAGATTTTGTAGATTCATATTTATGACTTTAGCATCTTTATTAGGATTATATGGAATTATGCTTGGGGTAGTAGTTATATCCACCCATATGGCGAAATTAAATAGTTTTGGTATACCCTTTACCTCTCCTTATTCAGGATTGGGAATAGAAGAAGGGGATTTGAAAGATACAATTATAAAAGCTCCTATCCAAAAATTAGAGAATAGACCTGAATTTACATTCCCTAAGAATAAGAGAAGATTCCGAAGAAGGTGATCAAGTGCAGAGAAACAAAATATCCAATAGGCAAATAAAAGCATTGATTATAACTATAGTAGTAGGGATAGGTATACTATCTTTACCTAGTGATGTGGCTATGATAATGGAAAATGATGGTTGGATAGGGATATTAATAGGGGGATTGATAACTATTCCCTTTATAATAATGATAGATAAACTATTCAAACTACAGCCTGGAAAGAATTTTTTTCAGCTAGGCAAAGAAATATTAAATCCTATAGTATTTCAGGTGTTTTTGATAATAGAAGTACTTTATATAATACTTTTACTTAGTTATGCCAATAGAGTTTTTGTGGATGTTATGAAAGCTTATCTACTGGAAACTACCCCAACAGAGATAATCCTCATGACAATGCTAATAGCCATATCCTATATTGCTCGTTCTCCCATAGAGGTGATAGCTAGGATGGCAGTTATTATATATCCTATTATAATAATATTCATTATATTCTTGATCTTAATAAATATACCCAATATGGATATTACAAATATATATCCTATGTTTCAAGTAGGCTATAAGGAAATTTTAAAGGGTATTATAGCTTCACTATTCTCCTATTCAGGATATGAATTTATGTTATTAGTATTGCCCCAAGCGGAGGACAACAAAAAAACCTTAAACTATAGTCTCAATGGTATGTTTGTTGTTATAGCTATATATTTAATAGTTTTTTTTATATCCTTATCTCAATATGGAATTCACCAATTAAAAAGAGAAATTTGGCCCACTATAGCCATCGTAAAGGAAGTGGATTTGCCAGGATATTTTTTAGAAAATTTAGATGGAATAGTGATGGCAGTATGGGTGATGGTAATATATGGGACTATAGGTCCCTATCTCTATTCAGCAGGGACAATACTATCCCATATATTTCAAACCAAAGTACACGATATATTTATACTTCCTCTATTGCCTATTATATATATAATAGCTTTGTTGCCAAGAAATTTAGTGGAGACAGAGGAATACCTTGGGAAAACAGTAAGCTATTTTTCCATAGTCGCCATTTTTATTATACCTGCAATTATGTTTATATCAGCCTATATTTATAATAGGAGGAATAGCCTATGAAAAAACGAACTGTAGCTTTATTAATCCTATTGACTGTTTTTTTATCTGGTTGTTGGGATATGGTAGAAATCAACCAAAGATTGTTCGTATCCAGTATAGGTGTGGACTTACACGAAGAAGAAGGAATGAACAAGCTTTTAGTTACCTTTGTATATCCCAATATAAATGCTATAGGGAAAAATGCAACTGAAGATAGAAAAAAATACATCGTATCCACACCTTGTAGTAGTATATTTCAAGCAGGAAAGGAGTTTAGTACCAATGTAGAATACCCTTTTTACTATAAGCATCTAAAGGTACTCATATTAGGAGAAGATGTAATTAAAGATGAAAAGTTAACTAGGGAAATAATAGATGAACTAAATAGGGATACTAAAATAAATAAAAAACTACTCTTATTGGTAGCAGAAGGGGATGCTAAAGAAATATTAGAATCAAAACCTCCACAAGGGCAAATAACCGATGGGACCATATACAATATATTAAGGGATAATCGCTCTGCCAGTAGATTTACTCCTCAAACCTTAACAAATATGATCACCGAATTAGATTGCAATGGAGTATCTATTTTACCAAGGGCGAGAAAAAAAGGAGAAGAGCTATCCATATCTGGTGCAGCAATAATCAAAAACTATAAATTAATAGGCTGGATTGGAGAAAAGGAAAATAGAGCTATAAGCCTTATAAAGAATAAGGTAAAACGGGAATTAATAGATATATGCTACAATCAGAACATATTATCCTACACTATCACCAATGCAGATTCCAATAAAAAAATAGATATAGATGAATATATAACCACCAATATTTCCATCGAATTAGAAGGGTATCTTCAAGGATATAAGATGGATAATCAAGTAAATATATTTAAAAATGAAGTTCTATTAAATATGGAAAAGGCCTTAGAAAAACAGATAGAAAAAGAGACCATGGAAACATTAAATCTTCTACAAAAAGAATATAACGCAGATGTAATAGGGGTAGGAGAATGTTTAAGCAAATTTCATCCTAAAATATGGAAAACTTTACAAAATAATTGGGATGAAGTATTCCCAGAGGTAAAATTCAATGTAGATGTAAAGGTAAATATAAGGAGAACTGGACTAACAAAATAATGGGATATTAGGGACAGTTCTCCTTATCCCACATTTAATCCATATTTTAAAAACTATAGTATAAAAAAACAATAATAGGAAATAATTAATAGTACCAGAAAAAAAGTATTCAGGAGGAATTATAATGAAGTATAAAAAACTAATTCTTTGTTTGGTATTATTGATTATATCTATAGTATATTTAATTTATCCCTATGCTAATAAAAACCACAAGGAAAGTTTCAAAGAAGAGATAATCCGATTCCATATAAAGGCTAATAGTGATAAAGATGAAGATCAAATCCTAAAGTTAAAGATAAGAGATGAAATATTAAAAGAGATGGAATACAAATTTGCAAATAGTAAATCTATAGAAGAAACTCGAAATATAATACTAGCCAATATGGAAAATATTAAATCCATATCAGAAGATATAATTGCAAAAGAAGGAAAGGATTTTTCCGTGGATGTATTTCTAGGCAAAAGAGATTTCCCCACAAGAAAATATGGGAATGTCACTTTCCCTTCTGGAGAATATGAAACTCTTATGGTAACCATAGGAGAGGGTAAGGGGAAGAATTGGTGGTGTGTTATGTTTCCCCCATTATGTTTTGTAGATATTGATCATAGCAATGCAAACAATCCCACGAAGGATTTGGGAACAGTGCTATCAGAAGAGGAAGTAGATGAACTCCGTTCTTATAAAGAACCAGAGGAGCCAACTATAATATTAAAATCAAAAATAGTCGAGGTAATAGAAAAGACCAGAAACAATATAGTAAACATGTTCTTCAGATGGGACGAGGCTACTACTAGTGGAAACTAGTAGTAGCCTTAATATTTTGGGCTTTTTTCATTTATCTGTATAAAAATAATTTTTTTACAAAAAATATAGAAACCAACCAATATGAGAGGAGGAAACTATTTGAAAAAATTTACCATAATGACCATGATATTTGTGTTAGTATTCCTATCCATACTCATGTTTTATGAACCAAATAAAAATTTCATAGAAAGCACCAGTAGATATAATTTGTATGCGCCTCAAATACTTTACTGGGGCTCTAGAGGTCAAGATGTAAAAAATGTTCAGTGGCAATTAGTTAAATGGAAATACTTAATAGGTAAGGTAGATGGTATATATGGAGCTGAAACCTATAGAGCAGTTCGAAGATTTCAAGCCAAAAATGGGTTAGCAGTAGATGGAGTAGTGGGCCCTAAAACTGCGGCAGCATTAGGCATCACTCTAAGAGGTACAACAACTCCAGCCTCTGCCCAAGGTATAAATAGGAAAAACGACGAATACCTACTAGCTAGAGCTATCCATGGAGAAGCAAGAGGAGAACCATATATAGGAAAGGTAGCAGTGGGAGCTGTCATATTAAATAGGGTGAAAAGTCCAAAGTTTCCAAATACAGTAGCTGGGGTAATATATCAGCCCTTAGCCTTTACTGCTGTAGCCGATGGGCAGATAAATCTAACCCCTGGAAAAGACTCCATAAAAGCTGCAAGGGATGCCTTAAATGGTTGGGATCCTACCTATGGTTCTTTATATTATTGGAATCCTGCAACAGCAACAAGTAAGTGGATTTGGTCTAGAAAGGTAACATTAAAAATTGGTAAACACTGGTTTGGACTATAGGAGGTGATTATATGGACAGAAAAAGATGGTGGATAGTTCCAACTGTACTAGGCTTAGCATTAGTAGTGGCCTTGGTTTGGGGTTATAATGAATACTCAACTAAAAATGAATTAGGAGTGGCTTTAGAAAACCATTATCAGAGATTGTTTTTCGATGTTAAAAAGCATGTGGAAAATGTTCAGGTAAATCTATCTAAAGCCATGTTATCTGAATCTAGGGACCAAAATGTATTATTATTGTCTCAAATAATGAATGAAGCCTATTTTGCTCAAGATAAATTAGCTCAAATGCCTATAACCCATGCAGAAACAGCTAAGACGGAGAAATTCTTAAACCAGGTGGCAGACTATAGTTATTATTTAATCCAAAACCATTTAAAAGGAGAACCTTTAACCAATAAACAAAGGGAAACCTTGGCCAATCTTCAGGGAAATTCTGCTATATTTAACAATGAATTGGCTAAATAACAGTCAGAATTAGCAGATAAGAATTTCTTGTTAGGTAGTTTAAACAGACGACAAAGTAAAAAGGTGAGAGAAGGAAATGAGAAGATATTTCAAACCAGCTTAGTCTCCATAGAAAAGAATATGGCAAAAACACCAGAATTAATATATGATGGTCCCTTCTCTGATCAGATGATTAATAGAAAACCCTTAGGATTAGAAGGGGATGAAGTATCCAAAAAGGAAGGGGAAAGGATAGCAAGGGAGTTTTTTGGAGCCGATAGGGTTCAAGAGATAACCGCCTTTGAAGAAGGAAAGGACATTA
>JAAYFV010000164.1 GCA_012728075.1 Tissierellia bacterium | reverse complement strand
ATTTGACTTTTGATGATGGCCCCTCCAAGATTACCTCTGAGGTATTGGATATACTGGGGGAATATAATGTAAAGGCTACCTTCTTTGTTATAGGATATTTGGCGGAACAAAATCCTGATATTATTAAAAGAATATATGAAGAAGGCCATACATTGGGAAATCATAGCTATTCCCATAAATATAAAAAAATATATAGGAATACCAATAGCTTTTTAGATGAGTTAAAGTCTACTGAAAAAGTATTAAAAAGTATATTAGGGTAAGAATTTGAAACCAATATAATAAGATTTCCTGGAGGATCCTTTGGAACTAAGAAGGCACCCTTTAGAAGAGTAGCAATAGAAAAGGGTTATATATATTATGATTGGAATGCATTAAATGGCGATGCTGAAGGGCATAATATACCTAAAAACAAATTAGTTCAAAGATTAAAGAATACTTCTAACGGTAAGAAAAAGCTAATAATTCTTATGCACGATATGGGAGAGAAAAAAACTACTGTAGATGCATTGCCGGAGATTATTGAGTATTTACAACAAAGTGGTTATGATTTTGATGTGCTAAAATAATTGCTGTTAGGGATAACAGCAATTATTTTAATAAACATATTGGAGGTACATAATATGGCGTTAAATAATAAGATCCTTATAGTAGAGGATGAAGAACATATAAGAAAATTTGTCAGGATAAATCTAGAGCGAAATGGTTTTATAGTGCTTGAGGCAGAAACAGGAGAAAAAGGGATATATATTACTAGGACTGAATCTATAGATGTGGTAGTATTAGATATTATGCTACCAGGAATAGATGGCTTTGAAGTATGCAAAATACTTAGAGAAGAGTTCCCCAAATTAGGTATTATAATGTTAACAGCTAAATCTCAGGATATAGATAAGATTATGGGACTTGAATATGGCACTGATGACTATATGGTGAAACCTTTTAATCCCATGGAACTAGTTTTAAGAGTTAAATCTTTAATTAGAAGAATGGAATTAACTACATCTGAGGAGCTGGATATTATAGCCTATCCTCCTTTTAAAATTGATGCCTATTCAAGGAAATTTTATCGGGAGCATAAGGAGATAGAACTAACCCCGACAGAATACTCCATCATAAAATTGTTTTTAAAAAATCCAGGCAAGGCTTTTAATAGAGATGAAATATTAAATTTAGTATGGGGTTATGATTTTGTAGGAGATTCGAAGATCGTAGATGTAAATATACGAAGACTTCGTTCAAAGATAGAAGAAGATCCTAGTAATCCCTATTATATTGAAACTGTTTGGGGAGTAGGATATAGATGGAGGGACGAAGAATAAACCATAGGAGGAAATCATGAAAACGAGCATAAAGCAAAGATTAGTTGGGAATTTTATGTTAGTTATCCTAATTACCGTACTTATATTGGAGACCTTCTTAGTAAATGCTGTTAAGCAGTATTACTACAAGAGCTTAGAAGAGATACTTTCCAATCAAATAATGTTTTCTGCGGATTTCTATTCTAGATATTTTTCATCTACTAATTTAGAAGACATTATAATAGACGATGTAGATGTGTTTTGGCATCAGACTACAGCTCAAGTTCAAATACTAGATTTAAAAGGGAAAGTGCTTATGGATTCTATAGGTGCATCCAAGCTAGATACTACTATAAATACTAGCGATGTACTAAAAGCCATAGAAGGAGAAAAAGGCACCTGGATAGGCAATGTGGACTATTATTCCCATCAGGTAATGGCAGTATCCTATCCTTTAATGGTAGAAGGGAAAACCATAGGTGTGTTGCGTTTTATATCTTCCTTAGAGGAAACCAATAAAATAATTAGAAATATTGCTATGGTATTATTAATAGTAGGAGCCATGGTTATATTGATATCTGGCATAGTGAGCCTTTTTCTTGCTGATACCATAGTTAAACCGTTGAAAGAAGTAACAGATGTAGCGGAAAAGATGGCTGATGGACAATTGAACATAAGATTAGAAAAGAAATTTGATGATGAAATAGGAAAACTTTCCGATACTTTAAATTATATGGCAGAGGAACTACTAAAGAAAGAACAACTAAAAAACGACTTCATATCCTCTATATCCCATGAATTAAGGACTCCTTTAACCTCAATTAAAGGATGGGCTATTACCCTAAAAGATGAAGAATTAGATGATAAGGAGTTACTAATAGATGGATTGGATATAATAGAAAAGGAAAGCGATAGATTGTCAAATATGGTAGAAGAACTATTAGATTTTTCTAGATTTGTTTCTGGTAGGATAACCCTAGAGAAGGAAGAGATTCAATTATGTTCTTCTATAAAACAAGTAGCTAAACAATTTTCTCCTAGAGCTAAAGAGCGAAACATGCTATTTATAGTTTCATGTCCAGAGGATTTACCTATTATAATTGCAGATGAAAATAGGATTAAGCAAGTGCTTATAAATTTATTAGACAACGCTTTTAAATTTACCCCTGATGGTGGACAGGTAGAACTAAAAATTGGAATGGAAGGGGAAAGTTTATTGATCCAAGTAAGAGACAATGGTTATGGTATTCCAGAAGAAGATATTCCGTATATTATGGAGAAATTTTATAAGGGGAAAAATAGCAAATCCCATAGTGGACTAGGCCTTTCTATATGTGATGAAATAGTAAAACTTCATGGAGGTCATATAAATATAAATAGTAGTTTAGGGGAAGGTACATGTATATCTGTATATCTTCCAGTAGAGGGGAGGAGCTAATATGAGAAGGTATTTATTTATATCCATATTGGTACTCATTATCCTATTTCTTACATCTTGCAATGTTGTAAATATGGAGATTAGCGATACTATAATTGCACCTAAAAATGAATCCTTACCCATAAGCGGAAAATGGATCATAGAGGATTATAAATCTTCCACGGAAGGAGAAGGAGAGGAAACAATTAAATCCTATCTAGGGAAAGAAGCTTTATTCCATGAGGATTTGGTTGCATTGGGAGAGGAGTATTGTGAGGAACCTATTTTTAAGATTAAGAATGTTAATACATGGGATTATTTATTATACCAATATAAGACTAGCCCTGATTTTTTAAACATAGATAAAGATAAAATTCAAATAGTATCTATTATGAGTAAAGACCAATTTTTCTATGAATTTATAAAAGAATCTGATGATAGAATTATTGTAAATATAGATGGAGTTTTTATCTGTCTAAAACAAATCTCCCCTATTGTAGAAGATGAGGACATAGCTGATTATTTTTATCAAGAAAACGCCATGTTTAGGGCT
>JAAYFV010000163.1 GCA_012728075.1 Tissierellia bacterium | reverse complement strand
TCTATCCAAAACCCAATTTATTATTATTTCGTCAATATCTTTAAATACATCTACATTTATTAAATGCTCTATTTCATAATTTTTAAAAATTTTATCTCCATCTATAACTTTATATACTTCGTTGGAAATTTTTCTAAAACTGTCTTTATATATATTGCTGTTCATCATCTGATCTATAAAAGCCATAACAGTACCTGGCTTATCCAATATATACTTATTTAAATTTGAAGGTAATTTAGTATTCATTTGATTTTCTGCATAGGTTAATAGTAAACTTATAGAAAGTTTCATAAGATTTGGTTCTTCATCTATATAGGAAAAATTATTTTTACAATATTTCCAAAAAGCTTCTTCCAATCCAAATTTAGAAAACTCCTTCATGTATTTATTATCTGATAAACCTTCAGATAATACAATCCTTACAACCTCTTCAAAATTAGCTACCTTTGATTTAACTAATGTAGATAACAAAGCTATTTCTATACTTTCCTCATTGTATTCATCTACTTCTAATTCATAAAATCTATTGGTCCTATCTTTAGCATTAAAAAATTTTATATATTTCTCTATTACAGATTTATATACTACATCTATACCCAAATCTGCCATTATAAGGGAAGCTCTATCTGCAAAAAACTCTTTTGAATAAAGAATCGTATCAGCTAAATGATTATCCCTATTATTTGGTTTTTTAAAAGGAGCATATATAAGATAGTTACTTTCCGTATCTTGTCTCTCTAACAGCACTTTAGTTTTAAATAAGTTCCTTGGAGTTAAATAATGTATCTTGGCATTTTTAAGATTTAAATTTTTTATATCATCTACAAATTCTTGTTTTTCATCATACCAAAATATAATAACTCTATCTTTTTCATCGAATTCATTATTCAGTTTGTCTTCAATTTGTTTTAAATTTAGTTCTGCCATATATTTCACTCCTTAAATTTTAGCGAGTATTTCATATTTATTCCCTTCGTTATCTGTTTGTACTTTGTCATAGTTTACTTTTACACCATCGTCTAGATCTATAGCTACTCTTGATAAAGCTATGTGTCCTATTTTCTCATCATATTCTTTACATTCTTTAAGCTGTTTTATAGTCTTTTCTAGTTCTTTTTCTAGTTTAGACTTTTCTTTTGCATTTTTAGTGTTTGCTATGTCATTCTCTAAAAACTTTATTTTATTTTCATAAACTCTTTGTACTTTGTGTAAATAATCTATTCTAACTTTTCCAGTGGTATCTTCATTGTATCTATGCATATAGATTAGTGCTTTAAAGCCATTTTGACTATTTCTTTTTGTCTTGCCTGCAGAGCTGTCATATAGCCAATATATTGGTCTATTTTTATATGTCTTTACATGATCCTTGTAAAAATCATTTATAAAGTAATTTCTTATTTTTTCTCTAGGTGTTCCACTACCTTTTAAAGAATCTGCTATAAATTCAAGATTTTCTTCTAAGTTTTCTTCTCCAAAACTTACCTTGACAAATTCTATAAATCTATTTACTAAATCATATTCAAAATATTCTTCATCGGTTATTACTGCTACATTATCTTCTACTGGTTTAAATTTTTTATATCTATTTATATCAAAATCTCCACCAGCATATACTAATCCTTCTTCATCTAAACTATATCGTCCAAATATACATCCTACTCCATAGGATATAAAAGATTTAATTACATCTTCTTTAGTTAAAATATATTGATTTCCTTTTATATCATCGTATATATCTTCTTTGTTATCAAATATTTTTGCTATAGTAATATCTTTGTCTGATACTTCTTTAGTTAATTCATCCTCTAAACCATATATTTCTATAAAAATTTCATTTAATCTTTCTTCATTCTCTTTAAGTTTAGCAAAGTTAGAATTTGCATATTCTTTCCAATTTTCATAGGCTTCTTCTATAGTATTTGGAATTTCGCCTTGTTTTTCTTCATCTAGCAGTGGATGAACTTTGAAATCCCATGAGGTTTCAAAAGAGTCCCAATCGATTTTGGAGATGTTGATGTTTTCTTGGACTAGGGAGTCTATTTCTGGCTTATGGGTTTCTGAGAATATTATTGGTAATCTTGCAATATCGTTTAATTTATAATGAATTG
>JAAYFV010000022.1 GCA_012728075.1 Tissierellia bacterium | reverse complement strand
ATGACTTCGATGACTATCCTACAATGAAAAAAACTAGCGAAACCAATGTAAAGGTCGTAGGAGAGGCCACCATCCACGGAGTGGAATGTGTAGAAATAGAAGAACAAGAAATTGGAATATATGGAAGCACATATGGATTTACAATGTTTGAACGCCTTACAGATACACATTTACAAACAGTAGCAGCCATATATAATTCTAATGGAGTTAAGAAGATATCCACCTTTTTAGATGACGATTTCCTCAGTTTTTGGGGATTTGGAGAAAACAATTGTGGTGAAGAACTACTTCAGAAAAGAAAAGGCACTATTGAATGTAATGAAAAAGGAGAACTCTCTAAAGAGCATATAGATACTCATAATTCCGACATAGTCGGTAGATATCTAGTTAAGATCGGCACCAAAGAATATGATACCATAAGACAGATCTACTTCAACAGCCACAATGAACTAGTAGAGAATTATATAAATACTGAAGGTAAAGTAGTGCTTTTCAGGCGATTTAATAGATTTGATTGGCGATATAAAAAAGGCTACGACCAGCTTTGGACGGATATGTTTCCATATTCCGATAGAATTATTCTAAATGGGGATGTATATGTTCACTGGTACAATTGTTTGCCAATATATGTTATATAGCCATGGTATAGTAAATAGGGGAGAACTTTTGTCTCCCCTATTTATATATTTTTATAAATTCCTATACCAAAAATGCAAAAAGATCCGTCCCTGGTGCATAAATGTGGCTTTTTATTTATTTATCTAACTCATATGTTTACAACCATATACTGAGCATAACCTTGGCTGTTGTTTTCAATCCTTTCGATAGGATATCCATTGGAATTAATTTTGTTACTAAAAGCTCTACCTATTTGCCAATTTCCTAAGGCATTTGATAAATAATCCCAATCATCTGGATGAAAAAGATCTGTAAGTATAAATTTAAAACCAAAGTCTATATTGCCTTCGTCCATGTTTTTGATAATCATATCTATTCTATTTTCCAATACTATGTCTATAGCTTTACTTTTATCATCCATTACATCCTCAATCAGGCTTTTATCAAATCTATCTACAACTAATTTCATATCTTCTAGTGGCATTTCTCTAGCTGCTGTAACATCTATTACCTTTAATCCTGTAAACGGTGATATATCCCCTGGTTTAATATTGTATTTTTCAATAATTTCTTTATCGATATCATGCATTTCATCTTCGCCTAGTTTTAATTTCCCCATATAGTCTTTCCCCCTTTCAATAAACTATATTATATAGACTTTACTCTAAATTCTAATTGGGAAACATGTGCCTATATATAGTCTATCATACCATATAAATTTATAATATTCTAAATTTTTTAGGAAAGACAACATCTGTTCTAAGTTCTCTATTGTTATCTCTATTTGTAGTAATTACATAATAGAAATAAGTACACTTTTTCTAGGGACTTTATTCAGGTAAAATACTCAAATGAATTATAAAGAAATATCAGTTGATTATAGAGCTAACATTAAAAATTCTCCTGAAGAGATTAAAACATAAGATATTAATTTAAGCAAATGGGACAGTAGGAGGAATTCAAAACCACTAAAAAAGTGGTATCGAAAGGCTCTTCCTGTCCCATTTATTGATTACTTCAGCGTGCTACTTTTATAGTTTATCAACAGAAAAAATCTAGTTTAATTTTGTTTTTCTAATTTATATCCAGAAATCTTATTTACTATTAAAGCAATTGCACCGTCTCCTGTAACATTAGTAGCAGTACCAAAGCTGTCCTGAGCTACATATAATGCAATCATTAATGAAAGCATAGATGGAGAGAATCCAAGCATTTTTTCCAATAGTCCTAAAGCTGCAATAACAGCTCCACCAGGTACCCCAGGAGCAGCTACCATAGTAACGCCTAACATCATTATAAATGGAAATATAGCCTTAAAGCTTATAGGTATACCATATTTTCCATAAATAGCACTTTGAAGTTTGGCTAACCATTAAAATATCATATTAAATATAAAAAAAATGTCAAGGCGAGATTTGTTATAGTTTTTTGGTTTATGGTTGCTTTTACAGCTTTTTCTGGAAATTTAAAATAAATCCACACTTAAGATAATAAACTCTATATATTTTCTTCTACAAATTGAAGACAAAAAATATAAAATCCTACCTAATGCATTAGATAGGATTTTATAAATTCTCTAAAAGTTCACTAACTTTCTTTTTTAAAATAGGATGAACAAAATCTGGGCATATTTCACATAAGGGTTTAAGAACAAAATATCTATTTTGCATATCTGGATGAGGAACTTTTAAATCCTCCTCATCATATATTTCATCATTAAAAAACAAAATATCCAAATCTATAAGTCTTGGTCCCCATTTAAATTTTCTAACTCTTCCCACTTCTTTTTCTATCTGAAGAAGTCTTTCTAATACTTCCCTACAGCTTAATTCTGTTTCCACCTCTATTACTCCATTTAAAAAAGTAGGTTGTTCTGTATATCCATAGGGTTCTGTTTCTATTATACTGGATCTATTGGTTATCCTCATTCCGTTTTGATTTACCAAATTTAATGCATCTTCTATAGCTTTTTCCCTATCACCAATATTACTTCCAAAACTAATATATACTATATTCATTTTAGTACCTCTATCATATCTACAGCTCTTTTGTTTTCTAATACATCATGAACCCTTACAATATCTACGTCTTTCATGGCTGCATAACAAGAAATAGCCATAGTCCCTTCCAAACGTTCATCAACTGGAAGTCCCCCTAAAGCTTCGCCTATAAAAGTTTTTCTTGATACTGCAAGAAGTATTGGTAAGTTGAATATAAAAAAACTATCTATATTCTTTATAAGTTCCATATTATGTTGAAAATTTTTCCCAAATCCTATTCCTGGATCAAGTATTATTTTCTCTTCTTTAATTCCCTTATATTTAGCATATTGTATCCTTTCTTTAAAATAATCCTGTACTTCCTTTACAACATCATCATAATGAGGATTTTTTTGCATATTTTTAGGGGTTCCCTTTATATGCATAAGTATAACTGGTACATTATACTTTTTAACTACATTTGCCATATTTTCATCAAAAGTCATAGCCGATATATCATTTATTATATCTCCTCCAGCTTTTATAGCTTCTTCTGCAGTTTTACTTCTATAAGTGTCTACAGAAATCAGTATATCTTTGTTTCTTTCTCTAATTCCCTTAATAACAGGAATCACTCTATCTATTTCTTCATCAACTGTTACAGGATCAGAACCAGGTCTAGTAGACTCTCCGCCTATATCTAATATATCTGCACCATCTTCTATCATTTTCATAGCCCTATTTACTGCATTTTCCACACTACCTACCCTTGATTCAGGATAAAAAGAATTGTCAGTTACATTCAATATACCCATTATTTTCATGTTTTCAAATTTATATATACTTCCATCTTTTAATTTAATATATCTCATTTAAATTCCTCCTGTATACTACAATATATAGCCCTTCTCTGTATAAGCAAAAGCAGTATGATTATGGATACTTTCTATACTCTCCACCTTTACACTATACCAATCGATCCTTTTATTTCTCTCAAGTCTTAAGGCTACTTCTCTTACCACATCTTCAACAAATCTTGGTTTTAAATAGGATTGTTCTGTAACATGTTTTTCATCTTTCCTTTTAAGAAGAGGATAAACAGGCGAACTAGCACTTTCTTCAGCTATTTCAACCATTTCTTCAATCCAAACTAGACTATTCATATCTACTAGGATATCTACAATTGCTCTTTGATTATGAGCACCAAATTCACTTATAGCTTTAGAACAAGGGCATAGGGTAATTACAGGTATAGTAACTCCCATCAAAAGCTTAAATCCTTCTTGTTTTGATGCTTCATAACGACATTTTATATCTGATAAAGCTTCTATTTCAGTAATAGGGGATACTTTTTTAATAAAATAATCGAATTCTATTTTCATATAAGCTGATTTAGAATCTAACTTTACCATCATATTATCTAAAATTTCTTCAATATTTTTGGGTGAAACTTCTTTTATCTCTTTGATAATTTCCACAAATCTACTCATATGAGTTCCTTTTATATTATGACAAAGCCCTACAGATGCATCTATATTAGCAATGGTTCTTTGATTTTTGTTTTCCCTATCTAAAACCAATATAGGCCATTTAAAATCTTTAATACCTACATTTTTAAGTGCAATATCCCTTGTATCTATTTCCTTTTGTATATCTATCATTTTACTCACCTCTATATACAATACCACTAGTTTTTGTTTCCCATACTTGAACTTCATAAAGTCTACAATTATTCCTATCTATATGTTCTTTAAGCTTATTCCAAGTATATATAGCTATATTTTCAGCTGTAGGTTGGGGAATAATATTATTTAAATAAGAGTGGTCAAATGTATTTATTATTTTTTCATTTACTAATTTTTTAAGCTCTACAAAATCATATACCATACCTTCATGATCTGGTTCTCCTTCTAATTTTATCACCAGCTTGTAAGTATGACCATGTAATTTTTCACATTTTCCATGATAATTAACAAGATTATGAGCTGCATCAAACTCAAATTCTTTTACTAAAATCATAAAATCATCTCCTTAAAAATACTATCTATGAGGGGAATTTTTTAATTTCTCCTATATTATAACCTATTTCACATAATTCGTCTCTAATATTTTCTCTATTAAATCATCCAATGCTTTTACTCCTTTTTCTAAAAGTACATTAGCTGCATCTACTAACTAAATAATAGTCTCGTTTAATCATACCATAAACTAAACTATTTTAGAATTTATTTGTGGGACAGGAATACCTTTCCCTGTCCCACAAATAAATTTGTAAGTTAGTGCCCTGGACAAATATTTGTTTATCTTTCTAAAAGTTTCAATGCTTGTTTGGCACTTTTTTGACTTTGGTCTAGCTTTAATAAAAACTCATCTTCTTCTATTAATTCGCTTAAGTTTTTAAATATTTTTTGTCCTCTGTTTACCTCTTCTTCTTTTAAGCAAATCATAAATATATATTTAACGTCTTCTTCAGTCCATCTCATATGTTTGTCTAAAACCGTCAATCCAATGCAGGATTTTTTCACTTCTTTAGGAAGGCCATGGGGTATTGCTAAACCTTTTCCTATTTCTGTTGAAATAATCCTCTCCCTTTCTATTACCGTCTCTACAAAGTTTTCCGTTACATAGCCCCTCTCCTCTAGTTTAGCACACATATCCCTTAATATATTTTCCTTTTTATCAAATCCAGAAACATTAAAGAATACTTCCTTGTCCAAAGGTTTTTCTCCATGGTCTTTGTCATAATATTCTTCGATGAATTTCTCTATTACTTTAATATCCTTAGAACCTAAAATGGGATTTACTAATATATTTGACTTTTCCGTTCTTATAGGTACTGTGGAGATGATCAAATCTATATCAGATAAATCTTCATCTTCTATAACCGTAGAAGAACGAATACCTACCAAGTCTAATTCTGAAAAACTTTTCTTTAATCTTGCTGATAGAAGTTGAGAAGTTCCTATTCCTGTATGGCAGATTACCAGAGTCTTTATCTTCTCCCTATTTCTCTCTACTGCTGCCCCTATATGCATAGCAATATATCCTATTTCCGATTCTGGAATGCTCACACCCAAGTACTTCTCAAACACTACACTGGTCATCCAAGATACCCCATATATTTCAGGATAGTTCTTCTTTATATCGTCTAGTATAGGGTTTTTTAAAGTTAATCCATATTTAACTCTATTTATAGTAGGTCTAAGATGTAAAGCCAATCCACTTAAAAAGCGTTCATCTGCAGTTAAATCCATATTAAGGGCTTTACTTGCTATCTGAGCTATTTCCTCTGCCATTACTAAGGGTAGTCCTAAATCCTCTAACTCCTCAAAAGGCAATTGAAAATTAGAAAAATCATCTCTATACATTTTACTTCCCAATATATGCAATGTTATATAGCCTATTTCCGATTCTGGGATCTTTAAATGAAACTCTTCTTCCAATTTTCTAGTCATATTCTTAGCAGATTTAAACTCATTGGTATCCACTATAGTTTTAAATATATTCTCAGGCATAAATATATCCTTACCTTCTTCAATCCTTCTTACAGTAATAGCTATATGTATTGCCAAATTTATAAAAGCCCCTTCTGAAAATTTGAAATCCAACTCCTTCTCTAAAGCTTCTAAACTTTCCTCCAAAAAACTATAATCTAAATCCACTATCTGCTTTAATTGAAACAATGTATTGGAGTCAATTCGTCCTTTATAATCTTCATATAATTCTTCCATACCTTCATAAAAGCTAAAATCATTTAACTCTGATACATAGTAGGATAGGGCTTTTCTATAATTTTCCTCTTTCCCTACAATCTTTATAAAATTTCTCTCTCTTAATAAGGATAGATTATGTTTCTTTAGTCCTTCTTCTATTTTATCTAAATCATTATATATGGTATTATTAGATACAAACAACTTTTCTGATAGACTATTTGCTGAAACCTGTTTTTTTGAAAAAAACAATTCCTTTATAATAAAGGCCCTTCTCTGTTCTGGAGAAAAAGGCCTTTTATAATTTGATCCTAAATTCATATTTATTTTCCTAGAAATTATCTGAATATTTTCTTCTGAACCTTCTAGTCTTATCCCTACCCCAGGTTTTCTAACAAGATATAGACCTTCTAATTCTACTATTTTTTCTAGTTTATCTAGGTCATTTCTAATAGTCCTATTAGATACATTTAAAATTTCAGCTAATTGATCTACTGTCTTGTAATCCCTTGAATTCAATAAAATTTCCAACAACTTCTTTAACCTAATATCCATAGTTTTTCCCCAACCTAGGTTTACTTTAATTTTGCTTCTACTGCATCTAAAATTTTTCCCGTTTTTTTAATTAAATCTCCAATAGATACCTAAACTATAGGAATGCCTTTAAATCTATCTTGACCTTTTATAGCAGTTTCTTTCGTAATTATTACAACTGTAGCTCCTTCTAGGTCCTCTTCCGTTATTTCATTTTCTATGCCTATGGAACCTTGGGTTTCCACCTTAACTTCATAGCCTCTAGCTTTTGCTTCCTTCTCCAAGGCTTCTGCTGCCATATAAGTATGGGCAATTCCTGTTGGACATGATGTTACACCTAAAATTTTCATATTCAAAACCTCCCATTTAAATAATCAAACCCGCTACTTAAATAGCGGTTTGATTATTTTCTTTCTTATACTATTATTATATACTATATTTATTCTATTTCTATAACAATATCATCATCGTTATCTAACTCATCTTCAACTTCTTCGGGAACTTCTTTTTTAAGTGCATTTACCATAAATGCTGTTACAAATGTTCCTATAAGTATAGATATTATAAACATTAGTTTGTTTTCCACAACAGGCAATACTATTGGGCCACCGTGAGGAGCATAATCTGCTACCTTACCTATAGCTGCAATGGCTGCTCCCACTGCTGAACCTACCATAATAGATGGTATAACCCTAATTGGGTCTCCTGCTGCAAAAGGTATAGCTCCTTCAGTTATACCAATAAGACCCATAACTATAGCACTTTTCCCTGCTTCTCTTTCTGTCTTTGTATATTTTTTTGGTTGCATTATAGATGCTAATCCCATACCTAATGGTGGAATACAAATAGCTACTGCTACTGGCCCCATTACTGTTGCTATTCCTTCTCCTATCAAAGCCACAGCAAACATAAATGCAACTTTATTTACTGGTCCCCCCATGTCAAAGGCAATCATAGCACCCATGACTATTGCTAATAGTACAGCATTTCCTGTTCCCATATTCTTCAATCCATTGGTCATAGCAGTCATCAATGATTCTATAGGTGCTCCTATGATAAACATAACTGCTCCAACGACTAATGAAGTAATTACTGGTATAATCAGTATTGGCATAACAGTTCTCAAGCTAGATGGAACTTTCCAGGATTTTACCCATCCAGCTATATACCCTGCTAATAAACCTGCAACTATACCACCTAAGAACCCTGCTCCTATTGAATCTGCTATTACACCTCCAACCATACCAGGTGCAATTCCTGGACGATCTGCAATACTAAAAGCTATAAATCCAGCTAAAACTGGTACCATAATTCCAAATGCTGCTCCACCTATCTCATTCATCTTCTGTAAAATAGGATTAGTTATATTCGCTCCTGTCCCCGCTTCTACACCACTCAAAGCAATTGATAAAGCAATTAGTACTCCTCCTATGACCACCACAGGTATCATATAAGAAACCCCTGTCATAAGATGAGATCTGACATTTTTAAAACCTTCTTTCCCTTTACTCACAATAATCCCTCCTTATAATATTAGTATTTTATGAATTATGAATAAAGTATAAATTCTAAGCAAAAACACCTTGTAATATATTATTTAACTCTACTCTATCGTCTGTACTTAGTAAACTATTTCTAAAATCATCATTCATCAATTTCCTCGACAGAGTAGCTAAAATTTTCAAATGTTCATCAGAGGCGGCGGACTCTGGTACTGCAATCATAAATATAAGATTTACCCAATCCTCTTTTTCATCTCCCCATTTCACCAACTCCTTAGTCTTAGTAAAAGCTAAAGTTGGTTTCTTTACAGCATCAGTCTTTCCATGAGGTATACCTACACCATAACCTACTGCTGTTGCTCCCATATTTTCCCTTTCTAGGACCTTTCTTACATATACATCCAGATCTGTAAGTCTATCATTTTCCTTCATTATATTTGCCATCATTTTTATTATCTCTTCTTTATCTGTTAATTCTGATTCTGGAATAATTAAATTTTCATTAATCAAATCCATATATCACACCTCCATTGCTAATTAAATCTTACCATATATCCTTATATAGTTTTTATATACTTATTGCCACAATAATGTGGCAATTTTTAAATAAGAAAACCCCTTCCAAACTGAAAGGGGTTAAATTTATTTTCTAACATTCATACAAGATTGAAAATCTGGATATCTCATTTGAGATAAATCATGATTTAAATCTACTGCTCTATTATAACATAATATTTGAAATGGGACTACATATTGCAAAGGAGAAAAATCTTCATATTGAGTAAAATCAAAACTAAAGACCCTCTTCTCCCCTATATCTTCCCCATTTCTAATGATATAAGCATAGTCGGTGAATTTCTTGGTATATTCGTATAGTTTTTCCATTCTACTACTATACTGGCCTTTTCCTAATATGTAGAAAATATAGCTACCTTCTTCTAAAGCCATATTTGGTCCATGTAGATATTCTTCTAATTCATAAGCCGATGACATAAAATAATTAGTTTCAATCATCTTTATGCTAGCCTCCAAAGCTGTACCATAATTTGGTCCTACTCCAATTACTGTAGCCTTATCTATAGCTAAAAGCTCATCCCTATTAGCCTTATACCAATCTTCAGCCTTGTCTATTAATCCGTCATAGGCATCGGCAATATTTACAAGTTCCTGAATATACTCATCATACTGTTCCTTGTCTAACTTTTCTTCTGCCAATCCTACCTCTAAAGCCATCAATAAAAAAGTCAATACAGTAGAAGTATATCCCTTAGTCTTGAAATCCGAATTCTCATCACCACAAGCTATTATCAAAGTTCTATCTGCAATTTCCGTCAAAGGTGCATCTCCATATGCGGTTAAAGCCAATGTATGAGCTCCTTCATCCTTTGCTCTTTTTAGAGCATCTACAGTTCCAACACTAGAACCTGTCTGGGAAATTCCAATGACCAAGGAATCCTTACTAAACAGCTGCTCATAGTGATTGAAGGAATAAGGAAAATAAGTCTTCACTTCAATCCCTAAAATCTTTTGCAAAAAATATCTAGAAGATGTTATAGAATTGTAAGATGAACCTGAACCAATAGCTACTATCCCATCTATATGATTTTCTTTAAATAGATCTACCACTGGCTCTAAAATATCTTTTCTCTTTTCTACAATATCCCTCAACACATCTCCCTGCTCTTTTATATAAGTATACATATTAGCCATAGAATCACCTCTTATTTAATAATACTTAAAATTTCCTCTTCAACAGCATCTACATTCGGTACATAGCTCTTTATCAATCTACAATCTCCTTGAATACTATATTCCCCTAAAGCAGCTGGTATAAAGATACTATCTCCTTTCTTAAAATCAACTTCTCCTTCATCATAATAAATTATCCCTTCTCCTTCTACTGCTGTAAATATATAAAACCTATCTTTATCACTTTTTCCCATAACATTTTTAAATATATCATAAACTTCTAAAGAAAAATGTTCACTTAAACAATAATAAATCTTATTATAGCCATCTTTTTCTACCAATAAACCTTCCCTTCTCTTACCCTCATAATCAAATCTAATAACATCTAATGCTTTTTCTATATGAGTTTCCCTGCCTCTACCATAATCATACACTCTATAAGTAGTATCACTATTTTGCTGAATTTCAGCTACAATCATTCCTGGTCCCATAGTATGAATAAGCCCACTTTTTAAATAAAATACATCCCCTTTTTTCACATTTATTTTATTCATATATTTTTCTACAGTTCCATCCTTTATGGCTTTTTTAAACTCCTCTTTGCTACACCCATTGGTTCCTAATATTATGTATGCATCTTCTTTTGCTTCTACTATATACCAAGCTTCTGTTTTTCCTAATTCCCCATTTTCATATTTTTTTGCATATTCATCATCAGGATGAACCTGAACTGATAACCTGTCCCCTGGACTTAAAAGCTTAATCAACAATGGGAATTTCCTCCCAACCAATTTATTACCTAGAAGTAGTTCCTGTTTTTGTTCAATTAACTCATCCAGTCTCTTGCCCTTGTATTTCCCATTTGCCACAATACTCACTGCCTTTTCATGACAAGCTACATCCCAGCTCTCACCTATTTCCCCTTGAGGAATATTGTCTCTAATAGTAGATAGAGCCTGACTCCCCCATACTTTCTCAAAATATATATTTTCAAATTTTAGTGGATACATAATTGCCCTCCTAAATTTATATTATTTGTATGCCTTGTTTCTTAAGTATTTGAAGTATCTCATCATTAGGTTTTTTTTCAGTAATTATAGTATCTATATCTTCAATATCTGCAAACCTAAAGATCCCATCATAAAAAAACTTCTTGTTCTCCATTACCAAAAATACTTCCTTTCCTATATCCATTATTGCCTTTTTAGTATTTCCATCTTCCATATTGAAAGTGCTAATCTTCCTATCCTTAATATCCACGCCACAGCTTCCAATAAAAACCTTCTGAGCCCTAAACTTCTTAATGGACTCTATGGTAGAAGAACCTGTAAATCCACCAGCATCTCTATCATATATTCCTTCTGGCACTATCAAAGTTATATTTCTATTTTGTGCTTTGGAAAGTATATATATTACATTTATACAGTTGGATATTACAGTTATATTCAATCTAGACTGACTTAGCATTTCTGCCAAAAATATATTGATAGATGATATATCTAAAAAAATAGTATCTCCATCCTTAAGTAAACCAAGTATTTTTTCAGCTATAATCCTCTTCTCCTCTACATCCTCCTTCAGTCTTTCCTCCACCCTTGTAAGCCTAGGTATTTGATTTTTCAAAATAGCTCCACCATAGGTCCTTTCAATAAACCCTTTTTTCTCTAATACTTTCAAATCCTTCCTTATAGCATCTTGAGATATGCCAAACTGTTTACTCAAATCCTTAACTACAACCTTCCCATCCTTATATAAAATATCTATTATTTTTTCCAACCGTTCTTCCGCAAACATAACATCCCTCTATCCCTTTTGTTATTATTTAATCCTATTTATTATTATACATAAAAACTCTACATATTGCAATGTGGAACCAGCACATGCACCAGGGACGGATCTTTTTGCACGTCTACTCTGTCCAAGCCTAGCCAATGACCCTGTCCTATCAAATGCCCTATAGGATCGGGATCCTTAGCCCACGTTTCAAAATGACAAAAAAGCGCCTTCCATTGTCAAATCCCTTCCCTAATATAATACCAGAGTAATATATAAATTGTAATTCTGAATAAAGTGATATATAATAAGATTAAACAGGATGAAACAAGAAAAGGAGTGCTAATATGAATAGAATAGATACCTTAAAAAGTAAACTATTTAAAAACAAGCGGGAAATCTCCTTGGAAAGAGCCCTTTTATATACGGAAGCCTATGAAAAATATAGAGAAGAACCGGTGATAATCAAAAGAGCTCGAGCAACGGAAAATATATTAAACAATATTGAAATCCATATAGATGATGATGAACTAATCGTTGGCAGTAGGGTAGTTAAACCTCGTTCTGGCATATTGTCCCCAGAAATGTCTCCCTATTGGTTTTTAGAGGAAATAGATACTATTCACAATAGACCTCAGGACCCCTTTTATATATCCAAAGAGGATAAGGCCATCTATAGGAACAAACTATATCCCTATTGGAAGGGCAATTCCCTAAAGGATTATGTAGATAAAAAGATACCTGAAGATCTAAAGGAAGGGATGGAGTTAGGAATCATAAAGCTAAATCAAACAGACAAAGGGCAAGGTCATATAATCCCAGACTTTGGGGCCCTAATAGAGGATGGTCTACAAGCTAAAGTGGACTTAGTCCAAGAGAAATTGAAAAAGAACCCAAACAATCTATTTCTACAAGCCAATCTAATAACCCTAAAGGCCACCCAAAACTATATTAAAAGGTATGAAAAACTAGCCTTAGAGATGGCACAACAGGAGATAGATAGTACCAGAAAAGAGGAACTTGAACTAATAGCTAAAGTATGTGGAAATATAGCCGAAAAAGCTCCAAGGAATTTCCACGAAGCAGTTCAGCTTTTTTGGCTAGTCAATATATGTTTACAGTATGAGTCCAATGCCAGCTCCATATCTTCAGGACGCTTTGACCAATATATGTATCCAATATTTAAAAAATCCTTAGAAGAAGGAATGGAGTTAAGCTTTATAGAAGAAATATTAAAATGTCTATGGATTAAGATGAATGAAGTAGTCCTCTTACGAAGTGTAGACAGTGCCAAATACTTTGCAGGGTTTCCTACAGGATATACCATCATATTAGGTGGGGTAGATAAGTATGGGAAAGATGCTACCAATGAACTATCCCTATTAATATTAGACACCTATAAGGATATTAAGCTTCCTCAGCCTAATCTAGGTGCAAGGGTTCATAAAAACTCCGACGAGGAATTTTTACAGAAAGTAGCTGAAACCATCAAACTAGGCACAGGTATGCCTCAACTATTCAACGACGAGATAATAATCCCTGGATTTTTAAATAGGGGTATATCCCTAGAGGATGCTAGGGATTATGCTGTAGTAGGATGTGTAGAGTTGTCTATCCCAGGTAAGACCTATGGACTACATGATATTGCCCTATTCAATCTATTGAGGGTATTTGAGCTAACTTTAAAACGAGACTGTCAAGATGTAAAAAGTTTCGATGAATTTTTGAAAATCCTTAAAGGCAATATATCCAAATATATAGTGAAGATGGTAGAAGGCTCCAATATAGTAGACAAAGCCCATGGGGACTTTGCCCCTACCCCATTATTATCTACCTTTATTGATGGATGCTTAGAAAAGGGAATAGACGTCTCCAATGGAGGAGCAAAATATAATTTCTCTGGAGTTCAAGGGATTGGCATCGCTAACCTTAGCGATTCCCTATATGTATTGAAAAAAGCAGTGTTTGAAGAAGAAAAGCTCACTATAGAAGAATTAGTGGATATATTAAATAACAACTATGAAAACAACGAGTTCCTGAGACAGGCCTTTATAAATAAATATCCTAAATACGGTAACGATGTAGATGATGTGGATCTATTAGGTAAGGAAATCTTAAGCTACTACTGCAAAGAAGTAGAAAAATATAAAAACATCAGAGAAGGTTTCTTCCAACCAGGTTCCTATACGGTTTCTGCTCATATTCCCTTAGGAGAACAGGTAGGTGCTACTCCTGATGGGAGGCTTGCAAAGGAACAACTAGCTGACGGTGGACTATCCCCTATGGTAGGCAGGGACCAAGAAGGCCCTACCGCTGTGCTAAAAACCGTAAGCAAGCTAGACAATAGATTGACTACAAATGGAAGCTTGTTAAATGTAAAGTTTCACCCTTCATCTTTAGAAACCCACGAAGGCTTGAGAAAATTCATTGGATATATTAAAGCCTTTGTAAAATTAAAGGTCCAGCATGTTCAGTTTAACATCGTGTCCGCCGATCTATTGCGACAAGCCCAAAAGAATCCTGAAAACTTTAAGGATCTGGTAATTAGAGTGGCTGGCTACAGTGCTATATTCGTAGATTTAAATGAAGACATTCAAAATGACATCATCAACCGAACTGAACATGTATTGTAGGTGATAATATGGGAGAAAACCTAGTATTCAATATACAGAGATATTCATTAAACGATGGAGAAGGTATACGGACTATTGTATTTCTAAAGGGCTGTCCCCTTAGATGCCCCTGGTGTTCTAATCCAGAATCTCAAAGCTTTGAAAGGGAAGTTTTTAGACGAAAAAAGCTCTGCATAAACTGTAATTCTAAGGATATATTTAGTTGTGGCATAGCCCCAAACCTTTGCCCTACTAATGCCAAATCCCATATAGGGGATAAAATGAGCATAGAGGAAATAGTAGAAGAAGTGAAAAAAGACAAGGTATTCTATGAAACCACTGGTGGCGGTGTTACCATATCTGGTGGTGAACCTTTAAGTCAGGGTAGATTTCTGGTAAACCTTCTTAAAGCCCTAAAGAATGAAAATATACACACGGCTATGGAAACCAGTGGATTTGGTTCTTTTGATACTCTGGATGAAGCATCTAACTATTTGGATCTAATACTATTTGATTTGAAAATAATGGACAGAGAAAAAGCAAAAACCATATTAAATGTAGACATGGATATAGTCAAAGAAAACTTTCAATATCTAGTAAAAAAAGATAAAAAAATAATCCCAAGGATACCTCTAATACCTGGCTTTACTATGGACAAACAAAATATTGATGATATCATAAGTTTTGTAGTAAAAAACAATCTAAAAGAAGTCCATATGCTACCTTTTCATCAATATGGCAGTAGCAAATATGAAGCCTTAGGTTTAGAATATAAATTAATAGATTTAAAACCACCAAATGATGAAAAAATACAGGAAATTAAAGAATACATGGAAAAATATGATTTGAAAGTCATCATAGGTGGATAATACAAGGAGGAATATATTATGTTGATTTTAGATACAGCCAATTTAAAAGATATCGAAGAAGCGTTGGAATACTATCCAATAGCTGGCGTTACTACTAATCCAAGCATTATAACAAAGGAAGATGGAGACTATATTGAAACCTTTAAAGATATTAGAAATCTAATTGGAAAAGATAAAGCACTCCATGTTCAAATATTAGCCGAAGACGCCGAAACCATGGTAGAAGAAGGTATATATTTAAGGGAACTATTAGGTAAAAACACCTATATAAAAGTGCCAATCACTAAGGAAGGAATAAAAGCAATAAAGATGCTAAAGGAGAAAAATATTGAAACCACTGGAACAGCTATATTCACTCCCCTACAGGCTTTAGTAGCAGCAGAAGCTGGAGCTAGCTTTGTGGCTCCTTATGTCAATAGAATCGACAATTTACAAGGAGATGGAATAGCAGTAGTAGAAAAGATCAAGATGCTATTTGAAGAACACCAGATGAACACCCAAATACTTGCAGCTAGTTTCAAAAACGTCCAACAAATCCAAGAAACCCTATTAGTTGGAGCTGAAAATGTTACTATCCCATTTGAACTATTGGAAAAACTAATCTACTGCCCATCAACGGATCTAAGCGTAGATCAGTTTGTTCAAGATTGGAACAACAGATTTGGAACAAGAGAGATCCTTCGTAAGTAAAACTTAGGACAATGGTGGGACATTTCTCCCTGTCCCACCACTACCATCCTATAATACAAAAAGATTAGTCCCTCTTATACGCCTATTGAGCTTTTTGAAAATATCGTTCTTCTAATTCCTCCAAATGATGAAAGATATGGACCAAATCCTTGCCAAAGGGTAATAAGGTATAATACGTATTTCGTCCATCTACAGTTTTATCTATAACATCCCTCTCTAAAAGTATTGACAATTTCCTATTTAGTTCCGTATGACTTATATATTCTATACTTTCCAACAATTCACTATATCGGTTATTTCCCCCTTCTATAGATATCAATATTTCAGGTACCCATCTCAATTTAATTAAATCTTGTACTATTTGGAAACCATTAGTTATTTTCATACTCATTCCATCCTCCTTTACTAACAAATTTGTTCCTTTTTGTTTCTTAAATTATATCATATAATATAAATAGATCAATAAAGAAGCCATTGTAAAGTTATAAGGAGGGATTTTTATGAAACATTTAGATCTTTTACAAAAGTATATTGCTAATCTTAACATATGGAATGTAAAACTACACAATCTACATTGGAACGTAGTGGGAATAAACTTTTTACAAATCCATGAATTTTTAGAAGAAATTTACGATAATGTAGGAGAACAATTTGATGAGGTCGCTGAACTATTAAAAGCTAAAAGAGAAATGCCCCTATCAACTATAGCAGAATATCTAGATATAGCTACTATTAAAGAAACTCCTACAAAACAATATGATGAAAAAGAAGCACTAGAAATCCTTAAAGGAGATTTAGAACTAATGAGAGATTTAGCTACTGAAATTAGAAATACTGCAGACGAAGAAAGAGACTTTGAAACTGTAGCAATCTTCGAAGATTATGTAATTGATTATAGTAAAAACATATGGTTTGTTGATTCAATGCTGAAATAAGTCTATAGACTATATAGTAGGAGACAGTGGGGACAGTTTTTACTGTCCCCACTGTCCCCACTGTTTTTAATGAGTTTTACCTTCTGGCACTTTTATGTCTTCTTTGTTTTCTAATACTGCTTCAATAGCAAGAGTTAATGCTTTTACAATATCATTTAAATTCATACTTGGTGTAGCTCTTTTGTCAATTACTTGTTCTGGAAGGAAGGGCACATGAATGAACCCACCTTTTACACTTGGATATTTTTTGTCTATTAAATAATGTAGTCCATACATAATGTGGTTACATACATAAGTTCCAGCGGTATTTGATACACTAGCAGGAATGCCCCCTTCTCTTATTTTTTGAACCATAGCTTTTATAGGAAGCTGTGAAAAATATGCTGACTCTCCATCTTCAAATATTGGTTCATCTATAGGCATGTTTCCTTCATTATCTTCTATAGATGCATCACTTATATTTATGGCTACTCTTTCAACAGTTATATCAAACCTTCCACCAGCTTGCCCTACGCATATAACTATATCTGGATTTTCTCTTTCAATAGCTTCATCTAATTTGTTTATAGATTTTCTAAATACTGTAGGTATTTCTACTTTTACAATTTCTGCTCCAGCAATATTATCATCCAATCTTTTTACTGCTTCATAAGCAGGATTTACACTTTCCCCTCCAAAAGGATCAAATCCAGTAACTAATATCTTCATTTTTTAAAACCTCCTTAAAATGCCCAAACTAGCATAAGTACTATGTGTATAGCTAATAGTATTAATGCTATTGGTGCTTGAGTTTTTATAACTTTATTTTTATCTTTTATTTCAAGTATTGCTGCAGGTACTATATTAAAATTTGCAGCCATAGGGGTAAGTAGGGTACCACAGTATCCAGCAGTTAATGCCAATGCTCCAGCTATAGCTGGATTTGCCCCTTGATTATATACAAAGGGAATTCCAATACCTGCTGTTATAACTGCAAAGGCAGCAAAAGCATTTCCCATTATCATAGTAAACAAAGCCATCCCAACACAATAAGCTATAACCCCAAATACTATATTTCCTGTAGGTATTGCCTTTGAAATACCACTAGCTATAACTTCACCTACTCCAGCTGCATTAAATAATGCTCCTAAAGCTGCTAATAATTGAGGAAGTATGGAAAAAGGACCTACTTGTTGAAGTAACCTATTGCCTTCTTCTATAGCTTCATTAGCACTAGCTTTAGTTATAATAAGTCCAGATATTGTAGCAACAATAGCACCAATACCCATTCCCACCAATCCCCCAAGGGATGTGAATTGACCAATAACAAAAGCAAATATAGCAATACTTAATACTGGAATAAATAATTTATTCCCTATTGCTTTTGATTTTTTTATTTTAAATTCTTCACTAACTTCTTTAAAGCTTCCTATTTTTACCTGTTTTGTCGCAGTCAACACTCCCATTAAAAGTACTAATATTCCAACAAATTTTGCAGGCAAAATTCTTCCAAATATAAATGTTATAGAAAGTATTACCCAAAAAAGCCCTGTTCCAAATCTAGTTTCTAAACTATCATCTCTAAAGGAATATATTCCAGTTATTAAGGATACTATTCCAGATAATATATATAATATTTCCAATGCCAATATTATCACCTACCTTAAATTATTTATTCTTCGCCACAAGTCTATCAATTTTTTTATCATATATTCTAAATTGAATAATTGCTAACAATACTGCAATTATAGCTATAGGTATAGAGGCATTTGCCACTTCTTTTTCTGTAACTTGAACTCCCAGTTCATTTAATGTTCCTACTATTAAAAGTACCCCACCAGCAGCTATAAATACATTTTGCCCGTAGAAATTGCCATAATTCTCAACTGCAGCTGACATTCCCTTTATATCCTCTACTGCTTCTTCTGGAATATCTCCATATTTATTTCTAGCTGCTCCTTCTGCCATTGGGTATATAAGAGGCCTTATAAATTCCACGTGTCCTCCTATTCTCAAAGAAAGTGCCGCTGCTATTGTTCTAATAACCATATAAATTGATAATATTTTTCCAGCAGTAGCTACTTTTAAATTACCTATAAGTTCCGCTGCTCTTTGTTTAAGTCCATATCTTTCCAATAGGCCAATAATAGGTAATGTAACAAAGAACACTGTCATATACCTGTTTGTCACAAAAGCCTCTCCTAGAATATTAAGTATCTCTCCAAAGCTTAAGCCTCCTACTAATCCAGTCACTACTCCTGCAGTGAGAACTACAGCTATAGTATCTAGTTTTAAAATAAATCCTATAACAATTATTACAATTCCCAAAAGTTTTATCATTTCTTTCCTCCTTCCATTGTTTTTATTTTTAATTAATTTAAGTATATAATATACAGGAATTTATTTCTGTATACTAGACTACAACTTTATTTCCATCTTATATATTTTTCTAATTTTTCTATATTTTTAATCACTATTTCACCATTTATAATATCTATAATATTTTCATCTCTAAATTTATTTAATGCTCTAGTTACTGTAACCCTTGAACAACCTATAAGTTTAGCAATTTCTTCGTGAGTAAACTTGTCCTTTATCTTTTTACCTTGAATTATCTCTTCCCCTTCTTGATAATATAATCTAATAAGTGTATCTGCCACTTTGCCAATAGAATCACTAAAAGCCATATTAGCCATTTGAAACATGACTATTCTAAATTTTCTTGTGATGCTATGGATTATATCTCTATAAATACTAGGCTTCTCAAGAAGTATTTGTTCAACCACTTCTTTATCTAATATAGATATAGTACTGTCTTCTAAAGCTTTTGTAACAAATTTAGATTCTCCTCCAGAAAAATAATCCATTTCCTTAAATATTTCTCCATTTTGAAGTAAATAGAGGATTTTTTCTTCACCTTCAATACTGTAAATTGACTGTTTCACATTGCCCTTCATTACAATGCAGATTACATCTTTATCCTTCAGTTGAATTAAACTATTTTTAGGATATTCCCTCATATTCCCTCTATTGCCAATTTCCAAAAATGAACTTCGCATTTTTTCCTGACGTTCTACCTGAAAATACTCATTATACATTTTTTCACCTCCAAATACACTTATTAATTATATTATATACTACGGACTAGTTCTTTCATTCCCTATACAAGGGATACAATAATGGGACAGTAAAAATTATCCACTGTCCCATTCCCTAAATATTCTTTATAATCAATCAACCACTAGGGCTTATACTTCCTTTGGTTACTACAATGGTAATAACCTTGCCTTCAAATCGAGAAGGAATATTTAGCATATAATACCCATCCTTATTACTATAGGTGTGATTAATATATTTAAATTTTCCTTCTTCATCAGTACAAAAAGCCTCAACAATTGCTCCTTCTACAAACCCATTTTTACCATTTTTGTATATTTGTCCATGTATAATTACATCATCAAGTTTTCTTACACCAATATCTTTTCTAATCCATATATAGCCTTTTTTATATTGAGGAGGATAAAATTGTGGAAAAGGTTTTTTATAAAATTCATCACATATATAGTCTTCAAATTCTAAACATGGATCAGGTTCTAAGAAGTATTCTAAATAGGGAATAAGCATATGAACTTTTTTAACAACACTTATTATTATATAGGTCTCAAAAGAAAAATATGACTTATTATCTCTTTCAATTATATTTCCTAACATATAAGAGCTTGTATCAACTTTCAATTTAAATTCTGATCCACCTTCTTCATCTGTAAATATTACTATATTTTGTTTGATACTTGGAGTAATACCTTTGTATATTACTCCGTCTTCAGATTTTGCTTCAAATGGGATTTTGATTTCAAAGATTACCTTTTTATAATAAGGATCATTATCAATATCATAAATCATTAATGTTCCATCTACAATAAAACCTTGTTTAAATCTAATTTTTTCTATATTATTTAGTGGAATTTCAACTTCCAAAATATTTGCCTTATTGCTACATTGATAAAAAATCCTATCACAATCAATGCACAAAGACCTATTTTCCCTTTCCAACACCATATTTTCCTCTCTCCCTTTATATAATACAGGGGGGCATTTGCCCCCTGTTAATTACAATTTTTTACGTTGGCACTTCAGGGCACTCACAAGGCTCTCCTACATTTTCCGAACCCACAGCTTGTATAATTATTTCTTCTCCTTCTAGGGAATGAGAAATCATTTCCTCTGGATTCTCTGGATCTTCAATTTCTACAGTAGGTGGAATATATAGCATATAGTTTCCATCACAGCCTGAAAAAGTATGGGTTATCCCTTCTAGTTCTGTAGTATTTGGATTTGTAAAAAATGCTTTTACAATTGCTCCCTCTATTGGTTCCTCAGTTTCACAATCTGTAATCACACCATGAACTACTACCCCTTCTACTTCAGTAATACCTAAGTCTAGTGCCAATTGTTCTTGTTCCATAGGTGTAGGCATTGTAACTGAACCTGCACTTAAAATATATGACATTAAATTTCACCTCTCTTTACTGGGACTACTATATAATATTACAGAAACAATAAAATTGATACTATATTATTTGGAGTTAAGATCTACATCAATATTCATTTCAATTTCCTTTGTATTGTTATTAAACTTTAATTCTTTTTCAAATATAATCTTTTGATCATTCATTAAATCTTCCTTATCAATAGATTCT
The DNA here is from genome assembly GCA_012728075.1 of Tissierellia bacterium. GTDB lineage: Bacteria > Bacillota > Clostridia > Tissierellales > Tepidimicrobiaceae > Keratinibaculum. The sequence goes on along the minus strand of JAAYFV010000022.1, from coordinate 5,553 downwards.
TCATCTATTGCTTCCTCTAAAATAATGGGTTTGTCTACCTTTTCTTGAATTTCTTGAACCAATTTAACAATATTTTCAGATCTTTTAACTAAAATAATGGCTAATATATATTGAAAAAACAGCAGCCCAAATAAAAATATCGCAATAAATATGCTTTTAAGCATAATTTTCACCTCATATCTATTTACCTTGTACCTGTATATATTCAATATATGTATTTGAAAAGCAATAGTTCCCCTTACACAATAAACCATAAATGTAAAAAAGGCAGGGTTAATCCTGCCTTTTTTTCGATAATATATCCATAATTTAATCCAAATCAACAATATGGTAATAATTAGATAAAGCAAATTTCTTCCCTTCTTCAGATATTTTCAATATATTATCTTCAATATAAGCATAGTTTTTATCCAAAACTCTATCTATTATTTCTTCTGTAAATTTTTCTTCCCAATATAGATGGTTTTTAATAGTATCTATTCCTAATTCTTCAATTTCTCTAGGGGTGCCTTGGTGATTTATTATATGCATAAGCAATGATATAAGAGCAAATTCATATTTCTGCTCTTTTTTACTATGCATAGTTGCAATAAGTCCTCTTTCAGGAATAAATATAAATACTATAGCAAATAATATTCCCACCATAGTAGCCATAGTCCCAGCGATAGTCACGTCGAACCAAGTAGCTACCCAATAACCAGATATAGCAGATATAATACCAAATAATACAGACAACCAAATCATTTTTGTCAAATTATCAGTTACTAAATAAGCTATCGTAGGAGGACCTACCATAAAAGCCAAAACCAATATAGCTCCTACTGCATCAAAAGCTGCTACAGACGTTATAGATACCAAACTCATTAGAGAATAATGGATAAAAACTGGAGAAAATCCTAATGTTGCAGCCAATCCTACATCAAAAGTAGATAATTTAAGCTCTTTGTAGAACAAAGCTATATACAAAATATTTAATATTAAAATTACCAACATAATATATAAGGATTTTGGACCAATGTCTACTCCATTTATTATCAATCGATTAAAAGGTGCAAAAGCTAATTCTCCCAATAAAACCGCATCCACATCTAGATGAATACTTCCAGCATATAAAGTCACCAAGATAATACCTAGACTAAAAAGAAATGGAAAAATTAACCCTATAGCTGCATCTTCATTGACCAATTTCGTTTTATTTATAGTTTCCACTAAAAATACAGTAATAGTTCCCATTATAGCTGCACCAATAATTAATAATGGTGAAGATAAATCTTGGATTACAAAAAATGCCAACACAATTCCTAAAAGTATAGTATGAGAGATGGCATCTGCCATCATTGCCATCTGTCTTAGTATTAAAAACACACCAGATAATGAACAAGAAATAGCAACTAAAATAGCAATTGTTTGAATTTCTAATTGAGGATTCATTCCATATCACCCCCACCTTCAAAATGTATTTCCTCCATCTTCTTAAAACCCTCTGGAGTAATAGCCCAATTTCCTTCTTCATATTCCTTTGCCAATCCTGATATCTTTAATTTATTCAATTCTTTTTTCATCATCCTTTTTGAAAGCCTTAAGCCATTATTATATAAACATATAGTTTCTAAATCATGAGGGTGAAAAGGATCTTCATGATTTTTTGCCAAAATGTATAAATTATTTAATACCATATGAGTACTTAATTCTTTTTTATTATAATAATCTCTAACTTTTTTCCAAATTAGTCCCCTATTTGGCGCAAACAACATAGATATAAAAGCTATAATAGTAACTACTACAACTATTATAGGACCTGTAGGCATCTTAGGTATGGAAGATGAAATAAGAGTTCCAACAACACCAGATACTGCCCCAAATATAGAAGATAATACTATCATAACAGACAATTTATCTGTCCATTGTCTAGCAGAAACTGCAGGAGCTATAAGCATAGCGCTCATAAGTACTACCCCAACACTCTGTAAACCTGCAATTACTGCTATAACCATCAATGTAGTTAATAATAAATCTAGTTTGTTTGTAGAAAATCCAATTATGGCAGCAAAATCATGATCAAAGGATAATAATTTGAATTCTTTCCAAAATAATATTACTGGTAAAATAGTAAATACTGCCACTATTCCCATAAATATTACATCCCTTTGTAATATTGTAGAAACTTGACCAAATAGGAAATTTTCTAATCCCGCTTGATTTGCATTAGGAATTTTCTGAATATAGGTTAACAACACCAATCCGAAACCAAAAAAAACTGCTAATACAGTCCCTAAAGCACTATCGTATTTAATCTTACTATGGGTGTGAATTATATTTATAATAATAGTAGCAATCCATCCAGCTAAAAAAGCTCCCAACAACAGCCATTCTGTATTTTTAGAACCTATAATTAAAAAAGATAAGCATATCCCAGGCAATGCTGCATGGGATACCATATCCCCTATTAAACTTTGTTTTCTAAGGACAGCGTAAGTCCCCAAAGTACCAGAAACAATGCCTAAAAATATTGAACCTAAAGCTACAGTTCTCAAAGTGTAGTCAGTAAACAATTCTGACAGAGCCATTCTACATCACATCCCTTTTTCTATATAGGTTCTCAGAAGTAGATCTGTAGGTTTTTCTAAGGTTTTCATCAGTAAATACCTTCTCAACAGGACCACTTTCTATAACCACCCTATTTAGCAGAGTAACCCAGTCAAAATACTCTGGTACAGTCTGTAAATCATGATGAACCACCACTACAGTTTTCCCTCTGTTTTTAAGCTCTTCCAATAATTTTATAATTGCCTTTTCCGTTTTAGCATCTACCCCTTGAAAAGGTTCATCCATAAAATATATATCTGCATCTTGAACAAGGGCTCTAGCTAAAAAAACCCTCTGTTGCTGTCCCCCTGATAGTTGGCTAATCTGTCTATTAGCAAAAGGAAGCATATCAACTTTTTCAATAGCTTGAATTGCTAATTCCCGCTCTTTTTCTCCAGGTCTTTTTATCCATCCTAATTGTCCATAAGTCCCCATAGTAACAACATCTAATACATCTGTTGGAAAATCCCAATCCACAGAGCCCCTTTGGGGGACATATCCTATTCTTTTCCTTTGACTTTCATAGGATTCCCCCCAAAATGTAACCTTCCCAGTAACAGGTTTAACCAATCCAAGCATAGCCTTTATCAAAGTTGATTTCCCTGCTCCATTAGGCCCAACTATAGCCATCAATATTCCAGATGGAATTTGTAAATCTATATCCCATAAAACAGGTTTTTTATGGTATACTACCGTCATATCGTTCACATTCACTACATAGTTTTTCATCTAAAATTCCTCCTTATCTCAGCAATGCATCTACTATGGTATCTATATTATGTTTAACAGTACCCACATAGGTACCTTCTTCTGTCCCTGGATCTCCAAGGGAATCAGAAAATAATTCTCCACCTATTTCTACATTAAAACCCCTAGATTTAACTGCATTTTTTAAAGCTTCCATATTTTTAGGAGGTACTGAAGATTCTATAAAAATAGCAGGAATTTTCCTACTAGCAATAAAATCTGCTAAATCCTTTACATCAGAAGTACCAGCTTCCGTAGCGGTACTTAAACCCTGTAATCCTTTTACTTCAAATCCATAGGCTCTACCAAAATAATTGAAAGCATCATGAGCAGTAATTAATACCCTCTTTTCTTCTGGTAATTCCTCTGCCCTTGACTTTACATATTCATGTAATTCTTTTGACTCTTTTAAATAATCTTCTCCATTCCTATTATAATAATCACTATTTTCTGGATCAATCTCTATGAAACGTTCCTTTATGCCCTCCACCACATCTATCCATAATTCTACATCAAACCATATATGAGGGTCATAAGAGCCAGCAAAGTCCTCAGATTCCACTAATCTAGATTTAGGTATTACATCTGCAACTGCATAGCTATTTTTATTTAATTTTTCCAATTGCTCAAATATATCTCCCATCTTTCCCTCTAAATGTAAGCCGTTATAAAATATTATATCAGCATTCTGCATTTTATTTACATCTCCAGCACTAGCCTTATATAGATGAGGGTCTATCCCTGGCCCCATTAATACATCTAAATTTATTTTTTCTCCACCAATTGCTTTTACTGCATCACCTATTATTGTGGTAGTAGCAACTACATTAATTTTGCCATTATTATTTTTTGTTGTATCTACCTTGTCACCGCCACATCCAACTAACAATATAGAAATTATCATAGTAATTATAATTATCCTTCTAAAATTTTTCATTTTTATACTGGTGTGCAAAACTCCACCAGAAATCCACCACCTTTCTTTATCAATTACTTGATTAATTAGCAATATATAATACAACTATTTTCTGTTTTTTAATAGATAATAATTCTTCTATTTATACACTTTATTTATACCTTTAGAACAGGTATTTAAACATTACTAGTATAAAAATATACAATAGGCATACAAAAGGGATGGATCTTTTTGCACTTGCAAAAATATCCATCCCTTTACACTTCTCTATGATACTATTTAGCTTGTTCTAATGCATTTTTAACTGCTTCTTTCCACCCTTCAGAAGTTTCTGTAGCCGTCGCTATAGCATCTACCTCATAAGTTTGTTTTTCTATCATTTCTTTTGCCAAATCTTCTTTAAATTGTTTTAAATTTGGTTTATCATCTTCACCAGTCCACTCATCATAGTCAACTTCATCACCTTCTGGAGTCATCCTCTTAAGTACTATATTAGATATTTTCCCATCTTCTATAGTAACTTCAGCTTCCTCATATCCAAACTCTCGCTTTTCACTCTGTCCTATATAGGTTCCATCCTTATAACTTACATCTTCATTAGATTTATCAGAGGAACCACAGGCAGTTAATGTTACTGTTAATGAAGCTATTACTAAAATTGACAGAAATACTTTTGTTATACGCCTCAAAAATATCACCCCTTTCTTATTTACTTTCCCTATTTACTTCCCTTTTTAATCCATTCTGCCACCATTACTGTACGTTTTGCTTGATGTTTTACTGCTTCTTTTACATCTTCTATCATCTTTCCATCTTGATCTATTGTTACACTTGTTCCATATGGATTTCCTCCTGCTACATATATTGATTTGTCAGTATAACCAGGAGTAACTATGATAGCTCCCCAGTGCATCATAGTTGTATAAAGACTTTTAATTGTAGCCTCTTGGCCACCATGAGCATTCCCTGCTGAAGCCATAGCAGATACAACCTTGTTAGTTAGTTTGCCTTGAGCCCATATTCCTCCTGTGGTATCTATAAACTGTTTCATTTGAGATGCAACATTTCCATAACGGGTTGGTGTACTAAATATAATAGCATCAGCCCATTCTAAATCGTCGTTTGTAGCTATTGGTACATCTTTTGTTGCTTCAACATGAGCCTTCCATGCTGGATTCGATTCAATAGCTGCTTGTGGTGCTAATTCCTCAACTTTTAATACCTTTACCTCTGCACCAGCTTCTATTGCTCCTTCTTCAGCCCATTTTGCTAATTGATAATTTGTTCCAGTGGAACTATAATAT
>JAAYFV010000162.1 GCA_012728075.1 Tissierellia bacterium | reverse complement strand
CAAAAGCCCTGGGCTTTTTCTAGTCTTGCTTTGTATAGGATTATAAATTATCACTAATACTGTGTTTAAGATTATAATATGTGGTATAATATTCGAAAGGTAGTTATAGGAGGTGTTAAAAATGGCTAATGAAGAATTTCAAGCCATAGTTCTAAAGGAATTAAAGGCGTTAAGAGGGGATGTAATAGGAGTAAAAGAAGATTTAGCCGGAGTAAAAGAAGATGTAGCAAGTGTAAAAGATGATTTAGCCGAAGTAAAAGAAGATGTAGCAAATGTAAAAGATGATTTAGCTGGAGTAAAAGAGGATTTAGTTGGAGTAAAAGAGGATGTAGCAGAATTAAAAATTAAAGTAGAAAAAATAGACACTAAATTAGATGCAGTATATGAACAAACAGCATTTTTAACAGAATTTAAAGAAGACAGTAAGATAAACTTTGAAAAATTTGAACAGGAAAATAGAAGATTAAAGGAAATTGTAGGGAGACATGAATTAGAAATTCAAGCTTTAAAGGAAAAGATTGGTTAGTGATATAAAACTATTCTTCACATAATGGTTATTTCCGATGAATATTTATATTGTAGGAGGTGACCCTTTTGAGAAGAATAGTTTTATTTATTTTACTTGGATTTATATTGATTTGGACTTATAATCTATTTATAAATAATTTTATTCAATTGGAACAGGTGGAGGAAGATCCCTATAAGGGTATAATTAAAATATGGGACTTTTCTAGGAAGGGATCTTATATATGGCTGCAAAATAGAATTAGAACTTTTGAAAAGAAAAATCCAGGAGTATATATAGAAATTGTATCTGAAGATGAACAAAGGGATGTTATGCCAGATATAATTCCTATTAGCCTAAATTTTTCCAATCTGGATATACTGGAGCCTTTAGATGATTATTTTGAAAAGCAAGAGTTAGATGAATTTAAACACCAAGCACTTAAGCCTATAATATACTATAAGGAATTGAAAGCCGTACCAATAGCTATGTCTACCAGTGCTATATATATCAATATAGATAAATTTAATGAAATAGGGATTAGTCCTCCTTTAGATGGAGATTGGACTTATGAGGAGTTTGTAGATACCCTTAAACAATTGACTTACGACTCTGAAGAAGATGGTGTAGTAGATGAGTATGGATTTTTGACTTCTATTGGGGGAAACAACTATCATATTTGGGGGATAATACTATCCGATGGGGCACAGCTTATAGAGCCTAAAAGATTGGAATATAGCTTTTATGGTGAAAAGGCCCTTAAAGGATTGGAGAAATTGATGGATTTAAAATATAAACATAGAATTGTACCCGATTATTTTGGTATAATAGGTGAGAAGGATGCTTGGAATATGTTTTTTGAGGACCAAAGGGTAGGAGCTTTTGCTACAGGTTCTTGGGCAGTAGATATATTGGATAAATCCTACAAAGAAGGAAGTGGATTTAATTTTGATGTAGTTAATTTCCCTACAGGAGATAAAGACTTGCCAGTAATATTAAGTAGCGATATAATTTCCTATGGAGTTATAAAGGATGAGGATCCTAAAAAGATGGAGATGTGTATTAAATTTTTAAAACATTTAACTAGGAATTCAAATCAGAGAACTCTTGAGGAAATTGGACTATTCACGGTAAAAAGGGGTATAGAGGATATGTATATGGATAATCCTAATATGAAAAGAATAGAGGAAAGCCTATCCTATACCCACTACATACCTTTAATGGATAATTGGAGGGAAATAGACTCTATACTTCAAGAAGAAATAAGGAGGGCCCTTTTAGGAGAAAAACCTTCCTATCAGATTATCGAAGATGCCAAAATACAAATAGATAATTTAAATAGATAGATGAGAGACTTAGTTGCCCAGGGTTATGGGAAATATAATATATAGGAGTGGTATTTTGGAAAAGAAGAT
>JAAYFV010000161.1 GCA_012728075.1 Tissierellia bacterium | reverse complement strand
TATAAAATAGATAAGATGAAGTTAATGGATATGTTCCCGAGAACGACACACGTTGAGAGTATAATTCTGATGACGTATTGTGGTTTGGAGGACAAATAGCAAGACTTGACCACAATATGTAGTGGTTTGAGTAACAAATTTGGGTCAAAAATCGGTGAAAAAACACCCTTTTTTGACCCTTTTAAATAGGGCATTTGACAGATGACATTGGAGAATTAGGGATATTTGAAGGGTAAATGGTTAATTTTGGTTGATATTGTGGTAGTGGAATAATATACTATAGATGAATGATAATAGATTTATGCGAATTACATATGAGATATAAATATTTTATTTAGAAGATAAATTGGGATATAATTTTGATATATTAGGAGGAAAACATCTATGAATATGGATACAAGGCATAAAAAAATCATAAAAATTGTTCAAGAAAAATTAACTTGCTCAGCACATAATTTAGATCATGTGTTTAGAGTTTACAACCTTTGCTTATTACTTGCTAAGGATGAGAAAGATGTTGATTTAGAAGTCCTTATTCCTTCAGCATTATTACACGATATAGCAAGGGTTGAAGAAAGTAACGATAAAACTGGAAAGATAGACCATGCTATTTTAGGAAGTATAATTGCAGAGGATATATTAAAGTATTTAGAATATGAAGAGGATAAAATTGAAAAGATAAAGCATTGTATTCTAACACATAGATTCAGGACTGGAAATGAACCTAATTCAATAGAAGCAAAGATACTTTTTGATTCAGATAAACTTGATGTTATAGGGGCTAGTGGAATTGCTCGAACTTTTATGTTAGCTGGACAATTTGGTCAGAGACTAACATTTGATGACTCATTAAATGACTACCTAAAATCTAATACTGTTGAGAATGGAAGATTAAAGGATGTTTCGAGACATACACCTTTCATTGAATATGAAGTAAAGTTTAAGAAAATTCCAGACCGGCTATATACCCGAAAGGCAAGAGAAATTGGGCAAGAAAGAATTAAATTTATGGAAGAATTTTTCAATCTATTAAAACTGGAGATAGAAGGAATTAAGTAAAATTAGGTCGCACTATTTATAAAATAGGACATGGAAATAGTTAAAAATATTATCTTATAGGGGGAAATCAATATGAAAAAAAACAGCAGTATTATTATATAATACATGTTGCCTATTTGAACTTACTGTAGCTTTAGAAATGCTACAGATGGCTGAGAAACCTGTAGTTTATTTTGCAAAAGAATTGAATAATGAATTATTGATATAAAAGATTTAAAACATAGAACAAGATGGAGAAGTTTAGGTCCAAGACCAAAGAACTTCGCCATTTTTTTATGCCCAAAAACAGAAAGAAAGGAATGAGAACAATGTCAAAATTATTTATGTGTGGAACATCACTAGAAGGAATAGAAGAGCTAATGGTAATGGTGCCTAATTTTCAACCAAGAAGAAGTGGTATAGTAATCAATAATTATTTTAACTGCCAAGGAGGTGATGGATATTGTAAGTTGAGTGTGATTAATGTTGATGATAGATGCAAGAACTGTGGATACAATGATTTAAATCTAAAAAGAAATGTGGATAAGAAAAGATACAAGGACTTAGTAATGGATTGCTTTGGAAAGATAAATAATAAATCCTTAAGAGATAGGTTAAAGGAACTGAGCATAAATTTTAAAGGAGAAGTATTTATAAATCACTACCACAAGGAAAGGTCCTATAACTTCCTAGAAGGTCAAGACTGGAAAATGGGAAATATACCATCCAGATTTATTGCTATTCTATTTTTACTTACTGCTGATGAAAACTTATGAAAGATTTCTAAAAATACTAGTTGACAAAAATGTAAATATAGATGAATTAAATTACCTAATGAAAAGATTAGATAGCTTCGATTCAAGAGAAATGGAAAAGTTCTATGCTGCAGCCTTTGGTGAAAGGCTGGAAAGAATTGATGACCTGATAAACTTAACCTTTAATATACACTGCTATAGCCTAGTAAATAATTTCAGTGACCTTGATAAGCTAGGCAGGGATCTATTCTAACAGAAAAGATAGGGGTAGCAACTAAGGAACTAGAAGACCTAGATGGGGAAGCCTATGCTATGGAAGTAATAGAAAGTAATACAAGTGGCAAGGTAACTCCCTATGGTGTCCTATATAAAAATGCAAATGAGTCTGAACAAGTCTACGATGGTAAACATTTCCCGCCCTATATTTGGAAAGAATCCATGGCAACCCTTGAATTAAAGGCATAGGGAAAGTGAATTTATTTATCTTCCTTCTTCTGATATTGAAATTGATAAGACATTGATGAGACTTGGAGTGCTATATTTACAAGACTGTGAACTATGTATTGATAATCACGAACTACTTGATAGAGTACTGGAG
>JAAYFV010000160.1 GCA_012728075.1 Tissierellia bacterium | reverse complement strand
TTTAGTTACTATAAAGTCTTTTAGTTCTATATCCTCTAGCCTTTTTCTAAGTCTATTTACGTTTACTGTTAAAGTGTTTTCACTAATAAAATATTCACTTTCCCAAAGAACTCGCATAATCCTATCTCTTGCTACTATCTTGCCTTGATTTCTCATAAGTAATTGGAGTATTTTAAACTCATTTCTAGTAAGCTCTATGCTTTTATCATTATAAGTTAATATCCCATCATTTAAATTCAAAATAGCTCCATTACATTCTATTATCTGCCCCTCCCCTTGCCCATAGGAATAAGCCCTTCTAAGGAGTGCCTGTATTTTTACTAATAAGATATCCATAGAAAATGGCTTTGTAACATAATCATCTCCACCCATATTAACCGCCATTACTATATCCATATTGCTATCCCTTGAAGACAAAAATATAATGGGAACTTTGGATATATCCCTTATCTTTCTACACCAATAAAATCCATCAAAACAAGGTAAATTTATATCCATGATTACTAAATGGGGATTATGTTTTGCAAACTCCTCTAATACATTTTCAAAATTTTCTATAGAAATCACATCAAAACCCCATCTAATAATCCCTTCCCCTATGTTATTACAAAGAGCCTTATCATCCTCTACTATGAGTATCTTATACATAGTACCACCTCGTATTAAAAATTACTGCTTTCTGCCAACTTATGAGTATAAATAACTTCAATTCCATCATCATCTATCTCAGATAATTCTAAACGGACAATTTTACCTTCAAAAGGCTCAAATCTTCTCGCCATTCCCATAATAATTGGTCCTAAATCTATATCTGGATTAAAATACAAAGTGGAATGAGGTAACCATAAGCCCTTTTCTATTTTTGTCCAATCGTCACAATGTGCATCAAACTGTTCATGATATTCATAGTAATATTCTAGCAGTTTTCCTGAAGTCGTTGGGATACAGGCTATACAATTTGGACTTAGCAATCCTATAATGCTATATCTCACATGAAATGTAGATTTATCTTGTACAAATTCCCTTGTATATTCCACAATATCATCAATATCAATATCATAAAAATGCGCCATAGTAATATGCCCATAGATTGGTTCATAATCAATACTAAAATCTGTAAGGGCTTTCCTAGTATATTCTAGTTTATCATTAGCCTCCTTATCAAGAGTCCAAATTGCACATATTTGATTTTTCATCTTCTCACCCCAAGGTATATTTTTCATTCCATAATTATTCCACATGTACCCAATACCTATATAATATTATACTATGGTTTATCAGCTTCAAAATCTATGCTCTCTAATACTTTTTCTATTTTCTTCTTATTTCTCTTATAAATCTTTTTTTCTGCTCTAACTAAGGCATAGCGATACACATTGGTTTAAAAAAACCGACTTATTAATAAAAACAAGTCGGCTTTATTTTGCATTTAATGTTTATTTCATAGATTCAATGATACTATTAGCAAGAGCATCCATCTCATCAATATTTTCCTCTTTCATAGACGATTTTATCAATACATCGTTTTCTAAAACATTCATTTCTTTCATTTCCCCTAGGAGTTCTCGCATTAACTTTCCAGATTTAGGTGACCAGGTTCCATTTTCAATTATAGCAACTGTACGTTTTTGCAAGTTTAATATTTTCATAGTCAACAAATAATTGTGTATTGGTGGAAAAATATTTAAATTATAAGTTGAAGAAGCTAAAACTATATGACTAAATCTAAAAGTATCAGCAATCAAATAGGACACATGAGTTTTTGAAGCATCATACATTACCAGATTGCTCATACCTTTTTCTACTAACTTAATAGCCATGTTTTCAGCAGCCGCCTCCGTATTACCATACATTGAGCCATAAACTATAATTACACCTTTTTCTTCAGGCTCATAACTACTCCATCTATTATATTTATCAATAATATAATCTAAATTTGTACGCCATACTGGTCCATGTAATGGACAAATATATTTAATGTCTAAATTACTTGTCTTTTCCAGCAAAGTTTGAACCTGAAGGCCGTATTTCCCTACTATATTAGTATAATATCTTCTAGCTGGTACCAAAAACTCCCTATCAAAATCCACTTCATCATTGAACAATCTTCCATCTAATGTGCGAAATGTACCAAAAGCATCTCCTGAAAATAGTACTCCATTCGTAGTGTCAAAAGTTACCATAGTTTCTGGCCAATGAACCATTGGAGCTGATATAAATAAAAATTCATGTCCTCCAAAAGATATAGTATCTCCGTCTTTAACTTCTATGCAATTTTCATTTATTTCAAGACCAAATTGTTTCATAAAATCAAAAGTCTTTTTGTTCCCTATGATTTTTACATCTGGATAGTGGAATACTACTTCTCCTATACATCCTGCATGATCTGGTTCCATATGATGTATTATCATATAATCTAAAGCCCTATCCCCTAAAACATATTTTATATTCTCTATAAATTTATCACATACTGATGGATCTACTGTATCTAAAAGCACTGTTTTCTCATCTAATAATAAATATGAGTTATAGGAAATGCCTTCAGGAATAGGGTGAATATTTTCAAATAGAGCAAGGCGACGATCATTTTCACCAACCCAATATAAATCCTTAGTTACTTCTCTAATATTATGCATTGATAATCCCCCCATTTTTATATATTTTTTGTTTTGGTCCTATTGGATATATTATATTCTAATACCATAATATAATAAAAGCAAAAAGGTATCAAGAAATTCTGTTGATTTGATAAAACGTGAACTACTCGCCACTTACTCACATTCGTTCGTTAAAGTGGGAACTTCTTGGTCAATAGCAGTAATCTGCTAAGTTACCCAAGCTTTAAGGGTAGTTCCTACTCCCATAGTACCAAAACTATATGACTAGTTTCAGCAAGTTTTTTTGTACTGAGCCTGTAGTTAGTAAGCAAAAACTTCATGTTTGTTAAGTATATTGGCAATTCATCTCCCCCTTATATAAGATGGGAGAATTCTTGCCCAGAGAGGTTAAATCTATAAAATCAAAATCCTTGTAGCCCTTTCAGTATATTCTCCTAATATACAGGTGGCTCCTCCTAAAAAATATATGTCAAAAATTCTATCTTCTAATTGTTCCTTTAATTCCATAGTTATCACCCTATATATTAATATAGTAATACTATTATACCATATTGATAGAACCAATTTATATAAAATGGTAAGTTTTGTTTCTAATTCCCTACTAATAACAACTCTTCTAAGTTAAAGGATAATTTGACCTTATTATTTTTCTCTAATACTTGATTTATTGCCCAATAAATCTCCATTTCTTTTTGTCTAAATATATGGTTGTCAATAATTTCCATAGAATTTTGATATGCAAGTTCAGTCAAAGCTTGACAAATTTTAATAATATATTTTGCAATATTATCTGTTATTATTTTGAAGTCTGGAAAGAAAAATTGCTTATTTTTTTCTAAATCCATTAGACTTATATTATCATCCCCGAAAATACCTATATTCTTTCTGATAATATTTTCCATTTCTTTATAGGCAAATTTATTGGCATCCATTTCCATAGGATTTCTCAGGTATAATTCAATACAAAAGTCTTCATCTTGTTTTATTTTATATTGAAATTCTTCATCATTGTTAAAACGATATAGGGTTCCTTCGTAGGTAAAATAATAACGAAAACTTCTATTAAAATCATCCATTGGAATATAGCCTTGAGATATCAAGTCCTGATTTTAATATTGAATGGCATGTCTTATTTCATGAAATAAGTTCCATATTATAAACAAACTATTTGCTCCAATGTACTCTGGGTTTAAAAAAATAACTTTTTCTTCCTTATCACAATTAGCAAAAGCTGTTTCAAAACCCTCTTTAGGAATAAATAGCAATGCCTTAATATAGTCATTAAGTTCATATTTTTCTACTAAATTTTCAAACATCCAGATAATACTCTTGAGTCTATGACTCTGATTTAATTTCTGCCAATTAGAAAGATAAATTATGTCCATAACAGAATTCCTTGTAATTTTTATACCATTACAATCAAAAGATTCTATTCCCTTAATATTATGTCTTTGAATAAATTCATTATGTTTTTCTACTCTATATTTCATTATTGAAATACCCCCATTACCTGATAGAAATATTATACCATTAAATAACAATTTATAATAGTTTTCATGACCTATTAATATCTTTATTCAAAACATAGCTTGTCCTACTTATGATAGAATCCACCGTATCGGTTTGGCTTGCAAAACTTATTTTATGTATATTACGCCATAATTTTACATATATAGTTGCATATTAATGCACATATTATTATAATTATTATATATCTAATCTTATAATATATTGACAAGTTTTCTTTCGCCCACTTTTATAAAGCTCATGCCACTGTGGCACATCAATAATACCAACTAACTCAGCTCCACAATATTCACAGGTCTTTCTAGATGCAATATTTTCTGGTGAACATGTAATAATAATCTCTTCCATTTTATGTTTCTTTGCTAATAAAAATAACAATTTACAGGCCTTCCCGGCATAATGATTTCCCCTGAAAGATTTATATATTTCATATCCTATATTTCCACCGTATTTTGTATTATCATTGTGCCCAATCCTCAAATCACACTGCCCTATTTCAATATCATCTATACTTCTCATAATTTTAAAATAATATGCAGGAACATATCCCTTTCTATATTTTCATCAGCAGTTTTATATAAATGTAAATAAATTTCTTTGTTTTTCAAATCAGTTGTATTAAAAAACATCTTGCACCTCCTTAACATAAATTGTCAATATATTGAATAATACAGATATTATATCATTAAATAAAGATTTATAGAAATGGTTTCTAATGAGCTAATCATTATCCTATAATCCATAGCTTGTCCTACTTATGGTACGGTTCACCGTATCGGTTCTACTAGCAAAATAAATATAATGTATTTAATAGTTAAAATTAAAGCACTAGGCTTCGTCACGTAGAACCTAGTATTTTAATTGCAAGATTATTAAATATAGCCTTTTCTATATGAATTTAGGCTATGACAATTTTCTAAGCTGAATAATTCCTGCACAATGGGATATAGTTGTAAAACTAATATCTTCTTTAGGAAAAAATTCTTTCAATTCATTAAATACAAAATATATTTCTTCATCATCCCAATAATTTTCATACTTTGCTTTACACTGCTCTAGCAATTCCCTTGTTTGGAAAGCTACATCTCCAATAATAATTCTACCATCTCTTGAGATATACTCTTCTAGTTTATTAATCAATTTAATTTTATCTTCATCTTCCAAATGATGCATTGCGTAGGTATTTATAATATAATCAAATTGTATATTTTCAAGTTCTTTAGGTAAACCCTTAAAAAAATCATATTGAAATAGTTTAGCTAAAGGCATTTTTTCTTTTGCTATTGCTATCATTCTTTGAGAAAAATCAATACCATATATTTCATATCCATCATCATATAGTTTTTTCGTCAATACTCCTGTACCAAATCCAATATCTAATATTTTTGCTTTTTCTTTTCTATGAACTATATTGTAAATAGAACCTAAGACATCTTTATATCCTGCAAATGGATATTCATTGTCCTCCTC
>JAAYFV010000159.1 GCA_012728075.1 Tissierellia bacterium | reverse complement strand
GGCTTCGCCATGACTAGTAGTTTTTCTTGTATGACCCTTGCAGCATTACTTATATTTGACATGGAGAATTTTGAAAACAATAAAAAGAAAGTGATGGAAATGGCTAATATAGGTAAAGACATTTTAGATAATGGATATAAGGAACTTGGAAAATTATTAGACTGTGATTTTGAAAGGGTTGTATATTTAGGTTCAGGTAGTTTATATGGGCTTTCAAAGGAAAGTGCATTAAAACTTTTAGAATTGACAAGCGGAAAAATTATTTCCCATAGTGAAACCGTATTAGGATTTAGCCACGGCCCAAAGTCTATAGTAAATGATGGTACTTTAATTTTTATATATATTTCAGAAGATGAATATTCTAGAAAATATGATTTAGATCTTGTAAGAGAAATTTATGAAGACTTTGGTGATCATAAGGTAATTGTTATTTCACATGCTTATGATGAACAACTAGAAAAATATTCAGATAGTTATTTGTTTTTAAGTACCAAGAAGAAAGAAGTAAAACATGATGTCTATTCAGCTATAGCTTATGTATTATATACTCAAATGTTTGCTTTGTTATCTTCAGTTAGGTTAGGTATAGAACCAGACAATCCAAATCCAAGAGGATTGGTCAATAGGGTTGTTAAAGGTGTAAGTATTCATGATTTAGAAACAAATTAACGAAATATTAGGGGAAGTGTTGGATTATGACAAAAATATTGGTTCAAAAAGATTTAGTTGTATTAGACTTGAGAGCAGAAAGTAAAGATGAAGTTCTTAGAAAGCTGGGTTCATTAATGATAAACAAAGGGTATGCTAAAGAAGGTTATATAGAGGCCCTTATAGAAAGGGAAAAAGAATTTCCAACGGGCTTGGTTTCTATAGATGAGATTGGTATAGCTATTCCACATACTGATGCACATTATGTGAATAATTCTGCTATAGCAGTAGGATTACTTGAAAATATTGTACCCTTTGGACTTATGGGTGGGATGGATAATGATTTGGTAAATGTAGAAATTGTATTTTTATTAGCGATTAACAATCCATGTGAACAACTAAATCTTTTACAAAATTTAATTGGTATGTTTCAAAAGAGAAACACACTAAAAAAGATTAAAGAAGCTGAAAATAAAGGGCAAATAGTTAGCATATTAAATAAAGAATTAATAAAGTAAGGAGGTAAACAAAATGAGAAAAAGGATAATTGTAGCATGTGGTGGTGCTGTTGCAACATCGACAGTAGCTGCCAATAAAATAGCTGAATTATGCGAAAGGGAAGGAATAGATAGCGAATTTATTCAGTGTAGGGTATCAGAAATAAATTCGAATAAGTATGGAGCTGACTTGATTGTTACTACAGCCAGAGTAAAAAAAGACTATGGTGTGCCACTTGTAAATGGTATGGCATTTATTTCTGGAGTTGGAGTAGAATTAACAGAAGATAAAATATTATCTTATTTAAAAAATAGATAGATTAATAAATTTTATTGTTCATTGATTTTTCTATTAATGCAAATGTTAATTCAACCTATAAAATATTAACATATAAAATATAAATTGCAGAAAAATCAATGTTTATTTAGTTTACAAACAACAAATATTAGGGAGGTTAGAATATGGCAGTCATTAATTGGATTCTTGAAGCAGGGGCATCAGTCATGCTTCCTATTGTGATTATTATTTTAGCTTTATTATTAGGTGAAAAACCTGGTAAGGCAATAAGATCAGGTATTATGATCGGTATTGGTTTTGTTGGTATAGGTTTAGTCGTAGATTTAATGCTTGAAAATTTAGGACCAGCTGCTCAGGCAATGGCAGAACGTTTTGGGGTTGAACTAACCGTAATTGATGTAGGTTGGCCTGGGGCTTCACCCATGACATGGGCTTCGCAGATTGGTAGTATTGCTATACCTGTAGCAGTTCTAGTTAATATCTTGATGTTATTATGTGGTCTTACAAAAGTTGTAAATGTTGATATTTGGAATGTGTGGCATATGGCCTTTACAGGGGCTCTTCTTCATATAGCAACTGATAATTTTTGGATAGGGGTTGTTGGAGTGGTCATTCATGCAGCACTAGTATACAAACTTGGTGATTGGTTTGCACCTCTTGTAGAGGATTATTATGAGCTGGACGGAATAGCTATTCCTCATGGAACATCTGCATATTTAGGACCTATTGCCATACCTTTTGAATGGTTAGTTGATAAAATTCCTGGCATTAGAGATATTAATATTAATGCAGAAAAAATAGAAGAAAAATTAGGAGTTTTTGGGGAGCCAATCATAATTGGAGGAATTTTAGGATTGTTTATTTCTTTATTAGCTGGTTATAGTTTTCAACAAGCTTTGCAGTTATCAATAACAACTGCAGCTGTGATGGAACTTATGCCTAAAATGGTTAAGTGTATCATGGAGGGTTTAATGCCTGTGTCAGAGGCTGCTAGAAAAATGTTAAGTAAAAAATTCGCTGGAAAACAATTTTATATTGGTTTAGATCCAGCACTTCTTTTAGGAGATTCACAGGTTGTAGCAGCGAGTTTAATTTTTATACCTCTTACAATACTTATAGCCCTAATTGTTCCAGGCAATAAGGTGCTTCCTTTTGGAGATTTGGCTACTATTGGATTTTTTGTAGCAATGGCAGTAGCAGTTCATAAAGGTAATATCTTTAGAACTATAATATCTGGCTCTGTAATAATGTATTTGACTATATGGATTTCTACTCAGACTATTCCATACCATACAGTATTAGCACAGAACGCAGGACAGCAAGCTTCAGCTGTTGCATCTTTGGATCAAGGTGGCTCTCCTATTACTTATATACTTTTACAGATTTTTAAGCTTGATAACTTACTTGGATTATCAATAATAGGGGTTGCCTATATTGCTTGTTTAGTATGCACTTACTCATATTATAAGAGTTATAAAAATAAATTGGGAGTGCAAAAAAGTCAGTAGTTTAAATAGTTGAGCTAAAGTAAAAGCTTTAGCTCTTCTTAATTAATATTGATGGAGATGATTAATATGGAAAAGATGAAAGCATTAGTTGTTCACGGGATTTCAGATGTAAAGTTAGAGGAAGTTGATATACCTACTATAGATGAAAAACAAGTTTTGGTTAAGGTAAAGGCTTGTGGTATTTGTGGTTCTGATCTTCCTAGAGTGTTAGATGGGCAAGCACATTATTTTCCTATAATATTAGGGCATGAATTTGCTGGTGAAATAGTTAAAATTGGTAGTGAAGTTAAAGGATGGAGTTTAGGTGATAGAGTTACAGCGGCTCCGTTATTGCCATGTAGTATTTGCAATTATTGTACAATGGGAAAACCTCATATGTGCACTTCCTATAGTTTTATAGGATCAAGGGAAAATGGTGCTATGGCAGAATATGTAGCGGTAAACCAACAAAATCTTATAAAGTTACCTGAAGAAGTAAGTTATACTCAAGGAACTCTAATTGAACCGATTACAGTTGCTATTCATGGAGTAGATAGAGTAAACTTAAGGCTAGGAGAGACAGTATTAGTTTTAGGTTTAGGAACTATTGGTTTATTGACTATTCAGTGCTTAAAAGCTGCAGGAGTTGGAAAAATTTATGCGATCGATATAGTGAATGAAAAGTTAAAAATAGCAAAGCAACTCGGTGCTGATGTAGCAATTAATAGCTTGGAGGTAGATCTAAAGGAATACTTTGCAAAAAATGAACAACCGACTGCAGTATTTGAAACATCTGGTTCAGCCATTGGACAGGCTCAAAGTTTAAGTGTAGTAGATAAATTAGGAAAGGTTGTATATATTGGAACTTCAACAAAGAACGTAATATTAACACCTTCAGAGTTTGAAAAAATTTTACGTGGAGAATTAGAGGTCACTGGTTCATGGATGTCGTACAGTGCACCTTTTCCTGGTTATGAATGGGATACTGCAGTAAGACTTATCAAAGAGAAAAAAATTGATGTTTCACCTATTATAACCCACAAGTTTAGGTTAGAAGATGGATTGAAAGCTTTTGAAATTTTAAGGGACAAAAATTCAAATGCTATAAAAGTAATATTTACAATTGATTAGAGTACTTACACAATGAAAAACTTTATCATATGTATAAAGAAACTAATCTTTAAAAGAGAGGTAGAATACTTTGGAGTATCCACTTTCATTTAAGTTTACAGAGCGATTTAAATTTAAGGAGTTGAAAGATGATAAAACTTATTGTATGTGATATGGATGGAACTTTATTGGACGATTCAGGAAAGCTAGATGAGAGTTTTTTCGATGTTTTGAATAAATTGCTAGAATTAGGTATAATCTTTGCTGTTGCAAGTGGGAGACAATATCAGCAGTTATATAGCAATTTTGAAAACTATGCTAATCATGTAGCATATATTGCAGAAAATGGTTCATTTGTAATTATGGATGGAAATGAACTTTATACTTCAATAATAGATAAAGAAGACGTTCGTGATATTATTGAAGATATAAACAAATTAAGTCATATTAATGCAGTATTATGCGGGAAAAATGCAGCATATTTCAATACAAGAGATAAATCTTTTTTAGAAGAGACAAAAAAATATTATTATAATTACAAAATTGTAGAGGATTTAAACAAGGCTAATGATGATATATTTAAAATTTCTATTTATGATTTAGAAGGCCCAGAAAATAACTCATATAAGTTTCTGTATCCAAAGTGGAAAGATAGGCTTAGATTAACCATATCTACACCAGAATGGCTAGATATATATAACTATAGTGCTAGTAAAGGGAAGGCCGTTAAATTATTACAACAAAAATTTAAGATTGATGAAAAGGAAACTATGGTTTTTGGAGACTATTATAATGATGTTGATATGTTTGATTATGCATATTATAGTTATGCTATGGAAAATTCTCCTGATGACGTTAAAGAGAAGGCTAGATTTATTGCAAAGAGCAACTTAGATAATGGGGTTATTGAAATATTAAAAAACTTAATTTGAGATAACCCTTAAAAGAAAGGACAGAATACTATGGATATACTATCAACAAAAGAAATACTATTAGATGCAAAGAAAAACAAATATGCAGTTCCAGCATTCAATATACACAATTTAGAGACTATGCAAGCTGTATTAGAAGGAGCATGGGAGATGAAATCGCCTGTGATAATTGCTGCTACTCCTGGTACTATTGAATATGCTGGAATGGACTATTTAGTAGCCATGGCAAAAGTAGGAGCTAATAGGTATGATATTCCTATTGCCTTACATTTAGATCATTGTTCAGATGTGGAATTTTTAAAGAAATGCATAGATGCTGGTTTTAAATCCGTTATGATAGATGCTTCATTAAAAGAATATGAGGATAATATAAGTACAACAAAAGAGGTAGTAGATTATGCTCACAAATATGGTGTAGCGGTGGAGGCTGAATTAGGGACTGTTGGTGGACAGGAAGATGATAGGATAGTGGATGATAAAGATGCTTTGTTAACCGATCCAGCTATGGCATTGGATTTTGTAAGAAGGACCAATGTGGATTCTCTTGCGGTGGCTATTGGTACAGCTCATGGGGTATATAAACTAGAGCCTAAATTGGATTTTGAACGACTTAAAAAGATGCAAGAAATAATCGATGTACCATTGGTACTTCATGGGGCTTCAGGAGTACCTCCAGAAGCTATAAGGAAAGCAATAAAGCTAGGTATTTGTAAGGTAAATATATCTACTGAATTAAAAATCCCTTTTTCCAATAGTATAAAGAAATATTTTGAAGAAAATCCAACGGCCAATGATCCACGAAAATATTTAACTCCTGGCAAAGAAGCTGTAAAGAAAGTAGTAATGAATAAAATTGAAATCTGTGGAAGCAATAATAGAGGATAGGGATGTTCCAATGTAAGGAGGTAATATAAATTGATTTTGACCATTACTTTAAATCCTTCTATCGATAGAAGATATGTTGTTCATGGATTTGAAAAAGGAAAAGTTTTTCGGGCTAAGGAAGTGCAATATACTCCTGGAGGGAAAGGAATTAACGTTACTAAAGTTATTAAATTTTTAGGTGAACCAGTTATGGCTACGGGATTTTTGGGAGGTAGAAGTGGCGAATATATTGAAGATGAACTAGATAAAATGTATATTAAACATAAATTTATAAATATTAATGGAGAAACTAGAAGCTGTATTGCTATATTGTCTGATGATAAAAGCCAAACCGAAGTATTGGAAGATGGACCACATATTGGGGAAAAGGGAATATTAGATTTTTACGAATTCTATGAGGATATCATAGATGATTTTGAAATAATATGTGCTTCTGGTAGTTTACCTGAAGGTGTAAGAGCGGATACTTATAGGAAACTAATAGGTATAGCCAAGAAACATGATAAGAAGTTCATTCTGGATACAAGTGGAGAGGCTTTAAAATTAGGCATTGAAGGAGGACCTTTCTTGGTAAAGCCAAACAAAGAAGAACTTGAAAAGCTTGTGGGATATACTATTTCTAATGAAGATGAAATAGCTGAAGGCGCTAAACATTTGCTAGATAAGGGTATAAATATAGTTGTAGTTTCTCTTGGTTTTGAAGGGGCAATGGCCTTTTCTGGAGACTATGCTTATAAGGTTAAAGTTCCTAAAGTAAATGCTGTAAACCCAGTAGGTTCGGGAGATTCAATGGTAGCGGGATTTGCTATATCCATACTTAGAAAATACGATTTCGAGACTATGTTAAGATTAGCAGCTGCATGTGGTACAGCTAATGCAATGGAAAAAGAAACGGGAAAGGTAGATATAGATAATGTAAAAAGGATTATGAGAGAAACAAAAATAGAAAAGATGAAAATAAAATAACAATAGATAAACCTTAGTTTAGTGGAAGGAATTTTTATTAAACTAAGGTTTTTGTTATTATATCCATTGTTATTATATTTATTTACATTCCATATATAATCTTATCAATAACTAAATCTCTAAATATAAATAAATTGAATTATAGAACTATTTTATAGATGATATAGTTGAAATATACTATAGGAAAACATTCTTATGGTAGGCTTTTTATTTTTTATCTATGATATAATATATAATGGGTGATATAAAAGAGCCAAATTTTAAAGGGGGCCATATTAAATGCGTTTGGAGATATTCGATTTTATCGATGATACTATTCAGTTGGTCGAAAGCCATAAGGATATTCTTCACGAAGGCACTAGAGAACTAGAGGATTTT
>JAAYFV010000158.1 GCA_012728075.1 Tissierellia bacterium | reverse complement strand
TTTAGCTAAAGAAGCAGGTATAAAAACTGTGGTAAATCTTGCAGATAGTAAAGAGGAATTGGAAAGCTATTTTGAGGAAGAAGATTTCAATTCTCCATATTATAAAAGTTTATACGAAGAAGGAAATATCATTTTACTAGATATGGCAGTAGATTATACAGCTGAAGATTTTAAGTCAAAACTTAAAATAGGTGTTGAATTTATGTTGACAAATGAAGGTCCATATTTAGTTCATTGTAATGAAGGAAAGGACAGAGCAGGTTTTGTTGCAGCACTTTTTGAAGCTCTTACAGGTGCATCACTTGAGGAAATTAAAGATGACTACATGCTTTCCTATATGAATTATTATAATGTAGAACATGGTTCAGAAAAGTATGAAAAAATAGCAGATGCTAATGTTTTTGCTATGTTCCGTACTATTGCTGGATTAGAAAAAGATGCAGATTTAAAAGAGGTTGACTTGGTTAAAGTTGCAGAAAATTATCTTAAAGAATGCGGTCTAACAGAAGAACAAATAAAGACCCTTAAAGAGAAATTATCAACGGATATAGTAGCTGTATCTCTTCTAAAAGTAGCTTAGTTTGATAAATATTTTGGTTATTATGTAAAAATGCCTTTAGGCTTTTGAGCCTAGAGGCATTTTTAGTTTGGCGTAGTTACCAACGAATTCAATAGCAACTTGCAAGTTTCACATTGTGAGGTGTGGGAGAGAGGAAGCAATAGGGAAATCGTGGCTTGACGAACAGGAACAGAGTATCATAAACACTATTCTACAAGACAAACTAATGAGTTTAATATACAATATCATTGATGACCTTGACACTGAGTTATTAATTCTAAAGTTTCTTCAAGCAGGAATAATGGATAAAGGTGAATTTCAGCTATCAAAAACAGGCACACCACAAGGAGGGAAATTATCCCCTTTTTAAAGTAACATCATGTTGAACGAACTTGACAAAAACCAGTTAGTGGCAAGGTTTATGTTTTAAAATAATATTGTAATATGCTTGACCTAGTCAACAACATATATTATATTTAAATCAAGGAGGTTTTTGCATGTCAAAAGTAACCTATGGAAGAGGTTATGTATATTCAATTAAATACCATAACAGAGATATAAATGCTAGTATTAATATATTAAACCAAGGATTAAAGGATTTAGAGTTAGTGGTGTAAACATAAAGATATAGGGTGGGCTCTATGCACACCCATTAAATAAAATAGGGTAGGGACTATCCGAATTTACGCCTGTGAAAAAGCAGAGAACCAAAAGCTATGCTTTTGTGTGAATCGCTTTGCTTCTTTACCTAGATAGTAGGTTACGAAGTCAATGAAACAGAAAATTCTAGTAGTGATGCTAGAAGCCTGTCACTTTAGTGATGGGAGGTTCACTTATGCATAAGAATAGTATTAAGGGGAGGGATAATATGGGTATATTAAACAGATTTAAGGAGATCATGTCCAGCAATATCAATGCATTACTAGATAAAGCTGAGGATCCAGAGAAGATGATAGATCAGATTTTAAGAAATCTAAATAGCGATTTAGGTAAGGTGAAGGCTGAGACTGCCTCTATCATGGCAGAAGAACAAAGAGCTAAAAGGGAACTAGGGGAATGTCAAGAGGATATAAGTAAAATGGAGAACTATGCTATAAAAGCCTTAGAAGCAGGAAATGAAGGTGATGCTAGGAAGTTCTTAGAAAGAAAGGCTGATTTGATGGACAAGGAAAAGGGACTAGAAGAGGCCTACAACTTAGCCAAATCCAATTCAGAAAATATGAGACAGATGCACGACAAGCTGATTTCAGACATTAACGAACTAGAATCACGAAGATCCATGTTAAAAGGGAAAATGTCAGTAGCTAAAACCCAAGAAAGGATCAATAAGATGGGTTCCTCAGTAGTAGATGCTAACCGATCCATATCCGCCTTTGATAGGATGGAAGACAAGGTGAATAGAGCTTTAGACGAGGCCAATGCAATGGCTGAGTTAAATAGAGGTCCTAAAGATGATATAAAGGATTTAGCTGCCAAATACGATAGTAAAGATTCGGATATAGAAGATGAACTAGCTGCACTTAAGGAAAAAATGAAGAATAAGGAGTAGTCCTAATA
The DNA here is from genome assembly GCA_012728075.1 of Tissierellia bacterium. Lineage (GTDB taxonomy): Bacteria > Bacillota > Clostridia > Tissierellales > Tepidimicrobiaceae > Keratinibaculum. The sequence continues at coordinate 4,711 of JAAYFV010000158.1, read as the reverse complement.
TTAAGGGCTGTAGCTATGGCTACAGCTTTAATATTAACTGGTGTTGGTTTCTTTTTGGAGGTGATAAATTTGGTAATACACTACAAATGTCCTAATTGTGGTGCAGATATGGCCTTTAATGCTGAAACAGGGAAGCTTTCCTGCCATAGTTGTGGTAGGGAAGACGATATAGAAAACTTTCCTGACGAGTTTATTAAGGCCCATTTTTCTGAAGATGAAGCTAAGGAATACCATTGTAAAAACTGTGGTGCAGTATTAATTACGGAAGCTGAGACTACAGCCACCACCTGTAGTTTCTGTGGGGCAGGGGTGGTTTTAGCTGATAGATTGTCAGGAAAGATGGCTCCTTCAAAGGTAATTCCCTTTGCTATAAGTAAGGAAGAGGCCATGAAGGCCTTTAAGAAATGGTGCCGAAATGGTAGGCTCACCCCAAAAGGTTTTATGACTGCTGATAGAATAAAAAACATTACAGGTATTTATGTACCTTTTTGGTTATATGATTTAAACTCTAGGGTGCAGGTAAATGCTATTTGTACCAAGGTTCGGACATATACTAGAGGTGATTATATATATACGGAAACTAGATACTATGATGTATATCGGGACATAAATTTGGATTATCTAAAAGTTCCAGTAGATGCATCAGAAAAGATGAATGATGAGCTTATGGATAAATTAGAACCTTATAACTATCAGGAATTAAAGGATTTTAAAACACCTTATCTAGCTGGGTATATAGCAGAAAAATATAATTACGATGAAAAAGAGCTATTGCCTCGGGCTAAAGCTAAAATAGAAAACTATATAAATGCCTATATAAATTCTACTATTACTGGATACTCCTCTGTTAACTATAAGGATAAGCGGATTGATACTATAAATATCCATGCTTACTACACCCTTCTCCCTGTTTGGATGGTGTACTATGACTACGACAAATCGGAACACACCTTTGCTATGAATGGTCAGACAGGGAAAGTAGTAGGCAAACCTCCTATTAGTTTTGGAAAAGTTGTAGCTTGGTTTGGGGGAATAGCTGGGGCTACCTTTGTTGCACTTAAGATAATCGCTTTGTTAATGGGAGGTGGTCTGTTGTGATAAGAAGTTTTAAAGGTTATGGATTTATCATATTGTTTATCATATTATTAACTTTTAGCAGTTCCATAGTATTAGCCGATACTTATACAAAACAGCGGATATATGATTTCGCTAATCTATTGACTTCAGAGGAGATAGAAAGATTAGAGTCTATGGCTCAAAAGTATAGCACTAGAAGGGATACGGATTTTGTCATTTTGACCACTGACCATACTGAAGGAAAAGATATAGTAGAGTATATGGAAGACTTTTATGATGATAAAGCTCTAGGCTATGACAAACCTCATGGCAATACGGCTATACTGACTATCGATATGAATAATCGAGATGTTTATTTGGCAGGTTTCTATAAAGGGGAAGAATACCTAGACGATTATAGACTGGATCTGATTCAAGATAAGATAACTCCAGATCTATCCAATGGGGATTTCTATAAGGCATTTAGAAAATTCATCAAGACCTCTTATAAATATATGGGAATCAGGCCAGGAGTAGATCCAGACAATATATTGTTTAAATTAGGTTTTCAAATAACCACATCCCTTATAGTGGCTGGAATAGTAGTAGGCTCTATGGCCTACAATACTGGTGGTAGGGTAACAGTTTATGATGGAACATATAGAGATTTTAGTAATTCTAGAATACTAAATAGAAGGGATATTTATTTAAGAACCTCTGTTACTAAACATAAAAAACCTTCTAACAATAATAGAAGTGGTGGCAGCGGTGGTAGTGGCATTAGTCGAGGTGGAGGAATGACTAGAGGTGGTCATTCCCATAGCGGTAGTAGGGGTAAATTTTAGATTAAATACTTAGGAAAGGGTGATTATATGATATTTAAAGGACAGTTTGCTAATGTAGTAGAATGGGAAGAGTTTAGGGATGATATGATATTTTGGAAATGGTCTAATAGGGAGATAAAAAAAGGAAGTAGATTAATTATTCGCCCGGGACAGGATGCTATATTTTTGTATAATGGTAAAATAGAAGGTATATTTAAAGATGAAGGAGATTACGATATAGAATCGGAAATTATTCCCTTTTTATCCACATTGAAAGGATTTAAATTTGGTTTTAATACAAGTATGAGAGCAGAAGTACTATTTGTAAACACTAAGGAATTTACAGTAAAATGGGGTACCAAAAATGCCATAAACATACCTACCCCTCAATTACCAGGAGGACTTCCCATTCGTGCCAATGGTACTTTTAATTTTAAAGTCAATGATTATATAGCTCTAATCGATAAGATAGCTGGAGTAAAGGATTATTATTTAGTAGAAGATGTGAAATTGAGAATTACCTCCATACTAGATCAACTATTGATGAAATGGATTAGCAAGGAAGGCAAGGATATGTTCAATCTTCAAGCCAATGCTTTTGAAATAGCCAAAGGTATTAAAGAAGATTTAGATATGGAGATATTAGATAGTGGTATGACCATTACAGGTTTTAATATTATAAGTTTTAACTATCCAGAGGAAATCCAAAAGATGATCAACAAGGTAGCTTCCCACAATATGGTGGGAGATTTAGGCAAATACCAACAGGTTTCCATGACCGATGGCATATCCTCAGGGAAAGTAAAAGGCGGAGGAACTGCTTCCGATATGGCAGGCATGATGATGGGTATGAATGTAGCCAAAGAGATGATAAAAAATATGGAAGAAGGCAAATCTCAAGGCAGTAAAACCAAACCAAATTTCTGTCCTAATTGTGGCCAGAAGACTGGGGAAGGGAATTTCTGTTCTAACTGTGGTCAAAAATTAGTATAAATATATTTATTACAAAAAGCACGTATCTCAGTAGAGTTTTAAAACTCTACTGAGATACGTGCTTTACTCCTATGGTTTGGTCAACCTCTTTAGTACATACGATGCGGTTGTTTGCATTAAATAGATCAGTACTTGTAATTTCATGCTATCACCTCCGTGATAACAGAATTACATTTCCTGTCTATTTTGCAATTTGATTATAACACATATTTTATAAAATGTCAAGCATTTTTTAAAAAAATTGACCTTTTATTTCATAAATAATTTAGTTAAGCATATTAACCTGAGGAATATAGCCTATATCTTTCTTATTTAGTGACTTAGAATATTGAGCTTATATTAATTGGGGAAATTCAATATGAAATAAATTTTATTGCTCAAAAGACTTAATCTGATATAATGTAATTAAGACAAATATTATCAATATTCTAAATAATAATAAAAATCTTGACAATTCACTAGATTGCATACTTAGTATTTTTTTGTTTAAATGATTTTTAAATTGAATATAAGAAAAAGGGAGTAACAAAATTTTATAAAGTATTTAAAAAGCAAAATCATAGTGTTAAATATATTTTATATTTAACACTATGAAATAAATTAAGGGGGTAATAAAATGGATATTACATTAATTGGAGTTCCAATTATGTATGGTTCTGACAGAGATGGGGTACAATATGGTCCAGATAAGTTAAGAGGGAAAAATATTGCAAGTTTAATAACTAAAAACAAAAAAAAACTTTACGATTTTGGAAACTTATTTGTGCCATATGTACCCCCTTCTGACAAATTTGATTCTCATAAAAAGATTAAGTATTTGGATGCTATAGTAAATACAAATAATAATTTATCGCATCTGGTTTATAGTTCTTTAACTTCCAAATCTTTTCCATTTATAATTGGTGGAGACCATTCTTTAGGATTAGGAAGTATAGCTGGAGCTAGCAGATATTTTGATGATTTAGCAGTAATATGGATAGATGCTCATGGTGATATTAATACCCACGAAACATCACCCTCAGGTAATGCTCATGGCATGCCATTAGCAGCAGCAATGGGTATAGGAGAAGATTCCATGGTAAATGTATATTATAAAGGAGCTAAGGTTAACTCAGATAATGTATATATTATTGGAGTTCGAGATTTAGACGAAGGGGAAATAGAATTGGCAAAAAAATTGAATCTTAATCTTTATACCATGGACAAAGTAAAAGAATTGGGCATTGATAACTTAGTAGAAAAAATTTTAGATAAAATTGCTGCTTCTAATGTGAAAGGAGTACATTTAAGTTATGATATAGATGTATTAGATAAATCTATAGTCCCAGGAACTGGTACTCCTGTTGAAAAAGGATTTACTCTAGAAGAAGGAAAACAAATACTCGAAGGCTTTTTAAATACTGGTTTAATAAAATCTATGGACTTTGTAGAATTTAATCCTTATCTTGATGAAAACGATATTACCCTTAATACATGTATCCACTTAATAAATTGGATTTTTAAAGTTATTAAATAATAATTTTTACCGATATGATGGAATATTTTTTTGCCTAATAGACTTTTATTAATATAAGTATGTATTTAAATAAGAAAAAATTTAAAGCAGAAAATCTTTTAATAAAAAAGATTTTCTGCTTTAATAATATAATTTATGATTTTCAATATAGAAAAATCCTCACACAATTAAAATAAAGAACATTAAAATATTATGTGAGCAGCTATAGCTACTATTGGTAATGTTATTAAAGTTCTTTCAATAAATATTATGAACAACTCCCCTAATGACACAGGAATTCTAGAACCTAATATAACTGCTCCAACTTCAGATAAATAAACTA
>JAAYFV010000157.1 GCA_012728075.1 Tissierellia bacterium | reverse complement strand
ACCTCCTTTCTATGTTTTTTTTAGCCAATTAACATTTTAGCAGGTTTATTTCACGAGTGCATTTTATTTTTAGAAAAAATAAATGTTAGGGTAAATTATTTTCCACCCCAACATTTATTATAGAACCGAGTTTTAATAGTATAATTGATATAGATTAAAATTGCAGGATAATTATCCTGCAATTTTAATTTTATTGGGATAAAAGGAGATGATAGTATGTTTATTGAGGCTATATTACTTTCATTAATTATTGGACTAATTAGAGGAGGAAAACTTAGACGTTTTAGGGGGATAAACCATAAAACTTTATGGGGATTGATATTGGGAATGTTAATTCAATATATTTTAATTTTTCTGAATAGGATTGAAGAGATGAAGAGTATAGACAATATACTCGTCTATACTAGAGAAATTATTGTAATCTCCTATATATTGATTTTAATTGGGATAATTACAAATATTAAATTTAGATCCCTAGGGGCTCTATTAGTTGGTTTTGTACTTAATTTTATAGCGTTGGCTGCTAATGGTTGGAAGATGCCTATTTTACTAGAAGGAGTGGCATTAACTGGGCTTGATGGATTATATGAATTAATAGAAAAGGGAAGTAGCAGTTTGTATATACCTATTTCACAAAGTACAAAATATCCAATATTAGGGGATATAATTATATTTTCTAATCCCTATCCAATTACTAGAATAATAAGTTTAGGAGATATGATTATTAGTTTTGGTATATTTGCTTTTATTCTAGAGATAATGCTAGGTGAAGATTCTTTCATGGGGGATTATAGATGGTAATGTATTTCATTGTAAGAAATATTGATAAATGATAAAATATAAACGTAAGAGATATATTAGTCAATACTGAAAGGTGGTCCAAAGAATGAAAAGCTTTTTTGAAAAGGTATTTGGCTCATATAGCGATAGGGAATTGAAGCGTATTGAGCCTTTGGTAGACAGGATAGAAGCTTTAGATAAAGATATGCAAAGCTTATCCGATGAGGAACTTCAATATAAAACTGTTGAATTTAAAGAAAGATTAAATAAAGGAGAAACATTAGATGATATTTTACCAGAAGCCTATGGGGTTGTGAGGGAGGCTTCTCATAGAGTGCTAGGTATGAAACATTTTAGGGTACAACTAATGGGAGGAATAATTCTTCATCAAGGCAGGATAGCTGAGATGAAGACAGGAGAGGGAAAGACCTTGGTAGCCACTTTACCTGCATATTTAAATGGTTTAACAGGGAAAGGGGTTCATATAGTAACAGTAAATGACTATTTAGCTAAAAGGGACAGACAATGGATGGGGAAAGTATATGAATTTTTAGGCTTATCTGTAGGTTGTATAGTCCATGGTATGAATAGTTCCGAAAGGAAGATGGCCTATAATTGTGATATAACTTATGGAACCAATAATGAATTTGGTTTTGACTATTTAAGGGATAATATGGTTATCTATAAAGAGGAAATGGTACAGAGAAAATTATACTATGCCATAGTAGACGAAGTAGATAGTATATTAATAGACGAAGCTAGGACACCCCTTATAATATCTGGTAGAGGAGAACAATCTACAGAATTATATAGAACAGCAGATGCATTTGTAAAGACCTTAACAGGAAGGATTATCGATCCCCAAGAGGAGAAAAGTGATCCTTTTGACCGAGAGATTAAAGAGGAAGTAGTAGATTTTGTCATAGATGAAAAGGCTAGATCTTGTAATCTTACTGAAAAAGGGACTGCAAAGGCAGAAAGCTACTTTGGCTTAGAAAACTTAGCTGATCCAAACAATATGGAGATAGCCCATCATATAAATCAAGCTTTGAAGGCTAGATATATTATGAAAAGGGATATAGATTATGTAGTAAAAGATGGGGAAGTAATTATAGTAGATGAATTTACAGGAAGGTTAATGTATGGTAGAAGATATAGTGAGGGATTACATCAAGCCATAGAAGCTAAAGAAGGATTACATGTTAAAAGTGAATCTAAGACTTTAGCTACAATAACATTCCAGAATTATTTTAGAATGTATGAAAAACTAGCTGGTATGACAGGTACTGCTAAGACGGAAGAAGCTGAGTTTACCGAAATATATGGAATGGATGTAGTAGAGATTCCTACTAATAAACCAGTAATAAGGAAAGATTTTCCCGATGTAGTATATAAGAACGAAGAAGCTAAATTTCGAGCTATAGTAGAGGAGATAAAGGAAAGGCATAGTACTGGGCAACCTATTTTAGTAGGTACTATTTCCATTGAAAAATCTGAATTATTGAGTAATATGTTGAAAAAAGAGGGCATACCTCATCAAGTATTAAATGCTAAATACCATGAAAAGGAAGCAGAAATAGTGGCACAAGCTGGAAGGTTTGGTGCTGTAACTATAGCTACCAATATGGCTGGTAGGGGTACGGACATTGTTCTTGGAGGAAATCCTGAATATTTGGCAAAACTTGATTTAAAGAAAAAGGGTTATTCAGAGGAAGTAATATCAATTGTGGATAGTTTCATTGAAACCGATGATGAAGAAGTCCTTAAGGCTAGAGAAGAGTATAGAAAACTATATGAAAAGCATAAAATAGAAACAGATAAAAATGCAGAAAAGGTGATACAGGTAGGGGGACTTCACATAATAGGAACTGAAAGACATGAATCCAGGAGAATTGACAATCAGCTTCGTGGACGTTCAGGACGTCAAGGAGATCCAGGTTCATCTAGATTTTATATATCCTTAGAAGATGATTTAATGAGACTTTTTGGTGGAGATAAGATTAGGGAAATGGTTGACAATCTAAATATGCCTGATGATGAACCTTTGGAACATAAATTACTCACTAGATCTATAGAAAATGCTCAAAGGAAAGTAGAAGGCAATAACTTTGCCATAAGAAAGCATGTACTACAATATGATGATGTGATGAATAAACAAAGAGAAGTAATATACGGAGAGAGAAGGAGAGTATTAGAAGGAGAAAACTTAAGAGAGCACATATTAGGAATGTTAAGGAGTATAATAGAAAAAGCTGTAGAAATGTATACTATGGAGAGCAAATATCCAGAAGAATGGGATATAATAGGATTAGAAAATTATTTAAGTAATATATTTTTACCTAAAGGTATATTGAAAATTGAAGATATAGAATCTTTAGATAAGGATTCATTGGTAGATAGATTATATAATATTGGAGAAGAAAGATATAAACTAAAGGAAGAGGAAATAGGTGAAGAAACCTTTAGGGAAATAGAAAGGGTTATACTTCTTCAAGTTGTAGATAGTAAATGGATGGATCTTATTGATGCTATGGATCAGTTGAGACAAGGAATAGGTCTAAGGGCATATGGTCAAGAAGATCCAGTAAGAGCTTATCAAATAGAAGGTTTTGATATGTTTGAGGAGATGAATCATAGCATACAGGAGGATACCCTAAGATATCTTTTCAATGTACAAACTCCTGATAAGATGGAAAGAAAAAGAGTAGCTAAACCAATATCTACTAAAAACAAGCCTCAACAACCTATAGTTAAAGGTAAGAAAATAGGCAGAAACGATCCTTGCCCTTGTGGTAGTGGGAAAAAATACAAAAAATGTTGTGGAGCTTAGACAATATACAATTTTGGGGATGATTTGAAGTCGCTAAAACAGAAAGGAGTAACTATGGAAGAAATTTATTTATATAAGGGAAAATTAGAAGGAATCGAACAAATGATAGAGGAATTAGGTGTTTCTCTTTGACCTAGAAGGATTGAAAAAAAGAATAATAGAATTGGAATCCAAAACTTTTGAAGAAGATTTTTGGCAAGATGTAGACAAAGCTCAAAATATAATGCGGGAGATAAATAATCTAAAGAAAAAAGTAGAGGAGTTTGAAAACTTAAAAGGTTCCCTTGAAGATTTAAAGGTACTAATTGAATTAGCTATAGAAGAGGAAGATTATCAGGTATATGGGGAAATAAAAGAACATTTTAATAGGATATCAAAGGAAGCAGAAGAATTTAAATTATCCACTTTACTTAATGGCCCCTATGATAAGAACAATGCTATACTTTCTATCCACTCAGGAGCAGGAGGATTGGAAGCCCAGGATTGGGCGGAGATGTTGTTTAGGATGTATAAAAGATGGGCAGATAGAAAAGGGTTTCAGGTGGAAATATTAGATTATCAATCGGACACGGAAGGTGGAATAAAATCTGTAACTATGCTCATAAAAGGATTCAATGCTTATGGCTATTTAAAAGCCGAAAAAGGGGTCCATAGATTAGTGAGGATATCCCCTTTTGATTCATCTAATAGGAGACATACTTCTTTTGCTAGCATAGACGTGTATCCAGAATTAGATGATGAAATAGAAATAGAGATAGAGGAATCAGATTTAAAAATAGATACCTATAGAGCTAGTGGTGCTGGTGGACAACATGTAAATACTACTGATTCAGCTGTAAGGATTACCCATATACCTACAGGGATTATAGTTCAATGTCAAAACGAAAGATCTCAACATAGCAATAAGATAACAGCAATGAAAATGCTAAAGGCAAAGCTTATTCAACTTAAAGAGGAAGAACAGAAGGAAAAAATAGAGGATCTTCAGGGTCAATACACACAGATAGCCTGGGGCTCCCAAATTCGTTCCTATATATTTCATCCCTATAGTATGGTAAAGGATCATAGAACAGATGTGGAAGTAGGGGATATAAACAGGATAATGGATGGGGATATAGATATATTTATAAATGAATATTTAAAACAAAAAGCCCTTTAAAAAGGGCTGTTTTTTTGGAAATTGTAGAATATATTATTTTACAGAATAACAGTATATAAATATAAATTACAATATTAATCATAGAGAGGAGATAGCATGGATATAAATAGAATATTAATAGAAGAATTCAAACTAAAGCCTTTTCAGGTGGAAAATACAATAAAACTAATAGACGAAGGGAATACTATACCTTTTATTGCTAGATATCGTAAGGAGCAAACGGGAAATTTAAATGATGTTATTTTAAGGGAACTATATGATAGATTAAATTATTTAAGAAATTTAAAAGGAAAGCAAGAAGAGGTAATTCGTCTAATAGAGGAACAGGGGAAACTTACTGAGGAGCTAAAAAATGATATATTAAAGGCACAAACTATTCAAAGAGTGGAGGATCTATATAGGCCCTATAGGCCTAAGAGAAGAACAAGGGCTACCATTGCTAAGGAAAAGGGATTAGAAGGCTTAGCTAATATTATATGGCAACAAAATATAAAAAAAGGATATTTAAAACAAGAAGCATCAAAATACATAGATGAAGAAAAGGGAGTAAATAGCGAAGAAGATGCTTTATATGGGGCTATGGATATAATTGCAGAAATTATTTCTGATGCTGCAGAATATAGGGATATAATAAGAAAGATAGCATATGAAAAAGGAATTATACAAATAGAAGCTACCCAAGAGGAAAAACAATCAGTATATGAGATGTACTATGATTATAAGGAATCTGTGAAGACTATTGCCAATCATAGAATATTAGCAATAAATCGTGGAGAGAAGGAGAAATTTTTAAAGGTTAACTTAATATTACCAGATGAAGATATATTATCAAAGCTTAAATCTATTATCATAACTGACCAAGATGCAGATAGTTATAAGTATTTAGAGTTGGCCATTGAAGATAGCTATAAAAGGCTTATATTTCCATCTATAGAAAGAGAAGTTCGTACTAGTTTAACAGAAAGAGCAGAAGAAGAGGCTATAAAGGTATTTGCACTTAATTTAAAACCTCTATTGATGCAGCCTCCTATAAGGGGTAAGGTGGTCATGGGAATAGATCCAGGCTTTAGGACTGGGTGTAAGGTAGCTGTAATAGATGATACAGGGAAACTATTATCCACTATTACTGTATACCCTACAGAACCACAAAACAAAGTGAAGGAGACAAAAGAGGAATTAAAAGCTTTAATTAATGAGTACAATGTAGATATAATAGCTATTGGGAATGGTACTGCATCTAGGGAGACGGAGTTAGTGATAGCAGAACTATTAGGGGATTTGGATAGAGATTTATCTTATATAATAGTGAGTGAAGCTGGAGCTTCTATATACTCAGCTTCAAAAGTAGCTCAAGAGGAGTTTCCAGATTTAGATGTATCCCTTAGAGGTGCTATATCTATAGCTAGAAGACTTCAAGATCCTTTGGCTGAATTGGTAAAGATTGAGCCAAGACATATAGGGGTAGGCCAATATCAACATGATTTAAACCAAAGTAGATTGGATGAAGCCTTAACGGCAGTTGTGGAGGATTGTGTAAATACAGTAGGAGTGGATTTAAATACTGCCAGTATATCCCTTTTAAAATATGTATCTGGGATATCTTCTAGAGTTGCTTATAATATAGTTAAATATCGGGAACAAAATGGGAAATTTATAAGTAGAGAAGAGTTATTAGAGGTAAAAGGAATTGGAATAAAAACCTTCACTCAGTGTGCTGGATTTTTAAGGATACCTGATGGCAAGAATATATTAGACAATACAGGAGTTCATCCTGAATCCTATGATATTGCAGAAAAACTATTAAATATGGAATTAGATGAGGGAAATATAGGACAATTATCTAAAAAACTAGATGTGGGTTATCATACTCTTAAGGACATAATAGAGGAACTTAAAAAGCCTGGTAGAGATCCTAGGGATGAGATGCCAAAACCAATATTCAGAACAGATATACTTAAAATGGAAGATTTAAAAGAGGATATGGTTCTTACGGGGACAGTTAGGAATGTAGTAGATTTTGGTGCCTTTGTAGACATAGGAGTAAAGGAGGACGGATTAATTCATATATCGGAGTTGTCCAATAGGTATATTAAGCATCCAAAGGAAATAGTCCAAATAGGGGACATAGTTAAAGTAAGGATACTAAATGTAGATAAAGATAGGGGAAGAATTTCACTTAGTATGAAGCAACTTTAACTATAAGGGGGAGTCAATATTGTTCAAGGAAATAATAAAAAAAAGCAACAACCCTTTAATTGGAATCATTAGCTCTAACTATCAGGGGGAGGATATGAAACCATATAAAACTGGTATTTTTAATTATTTCAATCAGGGAGGTGGTATAGTATATGTTTGTTTTAAAAATAATAAAAGACAAGCCATAGATTATTTGACAAAACGGTGGGATTTAGATGTACATCGCTTATATAATAAAGGACAGATATTATTCATGTGTAGGGAAGATTTTTTCAATGATGAACCTATGAATAACTACACTATTGTCCAAAAGTTAACAGAGGATTTAAATCGATTAAGTGTAAAGGGAATTAAGGAAAAATATGTTTATATTATAGTGGATTCTTTTTGGGATGATTTCTTTGATGGAAAGTTTCAAGATATATATATTATGTTATCAAAGCTGTATAAAAATGGAAGTACCAATATAGTGCTTAGGTATTTAATAGAGGAATTAAAAGAAGGACATATTGATATTATATTGAATAATCATGATTATCTATTAGTGGATGGAATAGAGGATTTTGAAGTATATAGGCCTAATGAATTAATATATCAATCTATAAATATTATGTCTAAGCACAATGTTATTAGGAAAATATACGAAAAGGAAATGATGAGAGTTGAATATTTAAGGACCTTAGGTGAATTGATGGAGGGGACAGTTCATGATATAAATAATCTATTAATTACCATATTAGGTTATGCTCAGCTATCTATGAGCGTTGAAGATAAAAAAGAAATAGAAGATTATCTAGGTATAATCCATAGAACAGCTATGGATGGAAAAGCAATTACAGATAGAATTCAACACCACATTAGAGGTAGTTATGATTCGTTAAAAGATATATATAAATTTAATAGTATAATAAATTCATGTATAGATATGACTAAACACAAATTTAAACCTACCGGTAATAGAAATAGTAATTTAGAATTGACAACGGATTTACAATCTAATGGTTTTATTTACGCCAATGAATATGAAATAAGACAAGCCATTATAAATATAATATTAAATGGTATAGATGCTATGGATAGAAATGGAAAAATGCTTATAAGGACTTATGATATTGGTAATCAAGTGGTATTAGAAATATCTGATACGGGGAAAGGGATGGATGAGAACACTAAGGATATGATATTTAAGCCTTATTTTACTACTAAAGGGGATATGGGAACAGGATTAGGGCTACACATAGCTAAAAGAATATTCGATAATCATAGAGCTAAAGTTCTTGTAGATAGTGAGTTGGGACAAGGAACTAAATTTACTATATTTTTTCCAATGGAAGAAAAGATATATAGTATTGCCCAATTAAAAGATGAAGGATATAATATTAATTAGAGAAACGAAATAATTTAAGGGGGAATGAGTATGCTTTTTATAAAAAATGGAAAAGTATTTACGATGGCAGGAGAAACAATGGAAAAAGGTGATATTCTTATTGATGAGGGCAAAATAATAGAAGTGGGAGAGAACTTAGTAGCACCACTAGACGCTAAGGTTATCGATGCAGAAGGGAAAATGGTATTGCCTGGTTTTATAGATGCTCATTGTCATATTGGTATGTGGGAAGAAGGCATGGGATTTGAAGGCGATGATGGTAATGAGTGGGTAGATCCAGTAACTCCCCACCTTAGGGCTATAGATGCTATAAACCCAATGGATGAGGCTTTTAAAGAAGCTTATACAGGAGGAGTAACCACAGCTGTTACAGGACCAGGTTCTGCTAATGTAATAGGAGGTATGTTTGTTGCTATAAAAACTTGTGGTAAAAGAGTAGATGATATGATACTTAAAGAACCAGTAGCTATGAAAATAGCTTTTGGAGAGAATCCAAAACGTGTTTATGAATCCCAAAAGAAATCACCTATAACTAGAATGGCAACAGCAGCAGTATTGAGGGAAACTCTATATAAAGCTAAAGTTTATCAAGAAAAGAAAGAAAAAGCAAAAGATGATCCATCTAAGATGCCAGAGTTTGATATGAAGATGGAAGCACTACTTAAAGTGTTAAATAAGGAGATACCTTTAAAAGCTCATGCTCATAGAGCTGATGATATATTTACTGCCCTTAGGATAGCAAAGGAATTTGATTTAGATATAACATTAGATCATTGCACAGAAGGTCACTTAATAGCAGACTATCTAAAAGATGAAGGGAGAGGAGCTATAGTTGGACCAACTCTTTCTAATAGATCAAAAGTTGAATTAAGAAATTTAACCTTTGATACCCCTAGGATACTTCATGAAGCAGGAGTTAAAATAGCTATAATGACCGATTCCCCAGTAATACCTCTCCATTATTTGCCTATATGTGCAGGCTTGGCAGTAAAGTCTGGATTAGATGAAATAGAAGCTTTAAAAGCTATTACTATAAATCCTGCAGAAATTGTTGGAATTGATGATAGAGTGGGTAGTATAGAAGTAGGAAAAGACGCAGATATAGTAATATTTGATGGAAATCCTATTAAGGATATTGGATGTAAAACTTTTGCCACGATTATAGATGGAGAAATAGTCTATCAAATGGATAGATAAAAATTTACTAGGAAAGGGTGTATACTTTGAAACTAGGATTTATAGTAAATCCTATTGCAGGTATGGGAGGTAAAGTTGGTCTAAAAGGTACTGATGGTGCTGAAGTACTAAAAAGAGCCATTGAATTAGGAGCCTATCCTGAAGCAGGTATAAAAGCAAAAAAAGCATTAGAAGTCCTTGTTCCTTATAAAGAACAGATTGAAATAATCACATCTCCAGGCTCTATGGGAGAAGAGATATCCAAAGAAGTTGGATTTAAGCCCATAGTAATAGGAAAGATTAAAGATACTACAGGACCAAAAGATACGGAGATGGCAGCAAAAGAGATGATTCACAAGGGAATAGACTTACTCTTATTTGCTGGTGGAGATGGCACTGCAAGAAATATATATAATGCTATTGGGAATAAGATTCCAGTTATTGGAATACCTGCAGGAGTAAAAATTCATTCAGGAGTCTATGCTAATCATCCAAGAGCTGCAGGCGAAATAGCCTTGAAATACTTAAAAGGTGAAGAAATGGACGTAAAAGAAGTTGAAGTAATGGATATTGATGAGGAAGCCTTCCGGGAAGGTATAGTAACAGCAAAACTATATGGCTATATGAAGGTTCCTTTTGAACCAGATCTAATACAAAACCAAAAATCTGGTGGTATAGAAGGAGAAGAAGCAGCACTAGATGGTATATCTGATAGGATTATAGAAGATATGGAGGAAGATGTACTTTATATAATTGGCTCAGGTACAACTACTAGACCTATTATGGAAAAACTTGGGCTTCCCAATACTTTATTAGGCATAGATTTAGTTAAGAACAAGAAATTAGTAGCTTCAGATGTAAATGAAAAGGAGATACTTCAGTATTTAAAAGATAATAAAGCTAAGATAATAGTTACCGTAATAGGAGGGCAAGGATATATATTTGGTAGAGGAAATCAACAGATAAGTGCTCAGGTAATTAAGAAAGTAGGCAAAGAGAATGTTATAATAATAGCCACAAAGAAAAAACTAATGTCCTTAGGAAGAAGACCTTTGTTGGTAGATACTGGAGATGATGAGGTAAATAAGATGTTTAATGGATATATGAGGGTTAGAACTTCCTATACAGAAGAAGTGGTTCATATGGTGAAAGGACTTTGATTTTATGATATTATGCTAAAGTAAGTTATTATACCTTTGTGTTTGACAATATTAATGATAAATATTATAATTGATATAACTAAATAAACATCTTCAGGGCGAGGTGCAATTCCTCACCGGCGGTATAGCCCGCGAGCTGGTAAATCCAGTTGACTTGGTGAAATTCCAAGGCCGACAGTGAAAGTCTGGATGGGAGAAGATTATACTTGAACTATTAAATGTGTTTGTCACGCCCCGAAGATTTTCCTCGGGGCTTGTTCATTTTTTAAAATATCCCTGAAGAAATAATTACTTGGAGGGATTTTTATGTATACGTTGAGGAAGGAAGATTTCAACACTAGAACCATGGTAAAGATTTCAGTACTTGGGGTGATAGCTTTTATACTTATGCTATTGGATTTCCCCCTTTGGTTTACACCACCTTTTTTAAAATTTGACGTATCCGATGTACCAGCATTAATTGGTTCTTTTGCATTGGGACCTATGGCAGGGGTTATAGTTCAATTGGTTAAGAATCTGTTGAAGATACTATTAGCTGGTACCAATACTGCAGTTGTAGGGGAGATTGCTAATTTTATAGTAGGTAGTGTATTTGCCTATGTGGCAGGTTTGATTTATTATAAGGAAAAGACCTTTAAAAATGCAGTAATTGGTCTAGTAGTAGGAACTATAGCTATGACTGTAGCTATTTCCATAGCTAATTACTATATTATGATACCTTTTTATGCAAAGGCCTATGGTATGCCTTTAGACAAGATTATCACTATAAGTGGAGCGGTAAATAAATATGTAGTGGATTTAAAAAGCCTTATCATATTTGCTGTAATACCTTTTAATTTATTAAAAGGAGTTGTAGTTAGTTTGATTACCATATTTTTATATAAAAGGGTGTCACCAATTTTAAAAAGTTAAAAACATATTATATAAATTATGTTTTATAAAATGCGGGTCTTAGACCCGTATTTTTAATTGTGCATTAGATGACTAAATGCTATAATAAAAGGTAGTTTAAGGAATAGGAAGGTTGATTAAATGGTAAGAATAGTATTAAAAGGCTTAAAAGAAATGGAAGAGTTTGGAGAGAAATTAGGCAGTATATTAAAACCTGGAGATATTATATCCTTAACTGGAGATTTAGGTGCAGGAAAGACTACTTTAACCAAATCAATTGGCAAGGGTTTAGGAGTAGAGGACTATATAACCAGTCCTACTTTTACCTTGATAAATGAATACAAGGGGAGATTAAATCTATATCATTTTGATGTATATAGATTGGAAGGGCCTATAGATTTATACGATTTAGGTTTTGAAGAATATATCTATTCTAATGGGGTTTCTATTATAGAATGGGGGGACAAAATAGAAGAAATACTTCCTGAAGAAAGGATTAATATTCAAATTGAAAAAAGTGTAGAATTAGATGAGAGGATAATATATCTATATGGAGAAGGGGAAAGATTTAAACAATTGATTAAGGAGTTGAATATAGATTGAAAACATTAGCTGTAGATACATCTACTATGATGGCCACTTGTGCCCTATTAGATGAGGATAGATTATTGGGGGAGTTTTCATTAAATCAGGATATGACCCATTCTGAAAATCTAGTTCCTATGATAAAGGAGATGTTGGATAATTTAAATCTAAAGGTAAAGGATATAGATCTATTTGGAGTTGCAATAGGTCCTGGTTCTTTTACTGGATTGAGGATTGGAATAGCAACTATAAAATCCTTTGCTCATGTATTTGATAAGCCTGTAATAGGAGTTTCTACTTTAGAAGGATTAGCTTTTAATCTACCCTATAAAGGCTATATAGTACCTATAATAGATGCTCGAAGGAATAGAATATATACAGGTATATATAATAGGATTAAGGGTAATCTTATAAATATAGTAGAACCTACCATAATGGAAGTGGACAAATTGATGGAATTGTTACAAGAGGAATATGACCATATAATTGTAAATGGGAATGGCACATTAGTCTATAGGGATATTATATTAGAGGCACTTGGAGATCAAGTGATTATGGCTCCTAAGAATTTAAATAGTTGTAGAGCCTCTAGTATTGGAGAATTAGCCTTATTAAAATATAAGGAAGGACAGAGGGATAGTTATTACCATTTAGTTCCAGAATATCTTAGAGAGTCCCAAGCCCAAAGAGAATTAAGAAAGAGGGATAAATAGTATGAATGTATCTGTTAGGGAAATGAGGGAATCAGATATAGATAGGATATTAGAAATAGAACGGGAAAGTTTTTCTCCTCCTTGGTCAAGGGAGGCATTTTTATTAGAACTAACTAAAAATATACTGGCTAAATATATAGTAGTAGAAGTAGATGGAAAGGTAGTAGGGTATGGAGGTATATGGCTCATAATAGATGAAGGCCATGTAACTAATATTGCAGTAGATAAGGAATATAGAGGATTGGGTTTAGGCAACAAACTATTAGAAGGATTGATTCAATTGTGCATAGATAGAGACATAAAGCATATTACATTAGAAGTACGAAAATCCAACGAAGTGGCCAAAGGCTTGTATAAAAAATATGGATTTAAAGAATGTGGTATTAGGCCAGGATATTATACGGATAACAATGAAGATGCAATAATAATGTGGAAAACTATTGAATTTTAGAGAGGTGATAAAATGACCATAACATTAGCAATAGAAACTTCCTGTGACGAAACCTCTTGTGCTGTTTTAAGAGGTGGAAGGGAAGTATTGTCCAATATTATATCTTC
The DNA here is from genome assembly GCA_012728075.1 of Tissierellia bacterium. Lineage (GTDB taxonomy): Bacteria > Bacillota > Clostridia > Tissierellales > Tepidimicrobiaceae > Keratinibaculum. Next base: position 19,304 of record JAAYFV010000157.1, on the reverse strand, counting down.
CCAGATTGAAATTCACAGAGAGTATGGAGGAGTAGTACCTGAAGTAGCCTCTAGAAAACATATAGAAAATATTAATATGATAATTCAACAAGCTTTAGATGAAGCCAATATAGGCTTTAACGATATAGATTTAGTTGGCGTTACCCAAGGACCTGGATTAGTAGGTGCTTTATTAGTAGGAATATCCAGTGCAAAGGGTATAGCCTATGCTCTTGATAAACCTATAGTGGGGGTAAACCATATAGAAGGACATGTATGTGCAAATTATATTGTTCATAAGGATTTAGAACCTCCCTTTACATGTTTAGTGGTATCAGGAGGACATACTTATTTAGTCCAAGTCAAATCCTATACAGAATATGAATTAGTAGGTAGGACAAGAGATGATGCTGCAGGGGAAGCTTTTGATAAAGTAGCCAGGGCTTTAGGTCTATCTTATCCTGGAGGGCCTTTAATAGATAAATTAGCTAAAGAAGGAGATAAAGATGCGATAGAATTCCCTAGGGTATATTTGGAACAGGATAGCTATGATTTTAGTTTTAGCGGCTTAAAAACAGCTGTATTAAATTATTTGAATCAAAAGAAACAAAAGGATGAAAAAATAATAATTGAAGATGTGGCAGCTTCCTTCCAACATTCTGTAATAGAAGTACTAGTGGAAAAATCCATAAGATTAGCCAAAGAGAGGAAATCGGATAAAATAGTTATGGCTGGTGGGGTGGCAGCTAATGAAGGATTGAGGAATTTGATGATGGATAGGGGAAAGGAAGAAGGAATAAAAGTACTTTATCCTTCTAAAATATTATGCACAGACAATGGAGCTATGATAGGATCGGCCGCTTATTTTCATTATATAAAAGGGCATGTCTCAGATTTACATTTAAACGTAGAACCAAATTTAGAGCTAAAAGGATAATTATCAACAATTTTTCCACATTATTTCCACAGATAGGGATTTGGTTTACCATAAAAAAATGTGGATAATGTGGGAAATTCCTCTCCATCCCTTAACAATGGGACATACTATTGGGGATAATTCTGTGGATTCTGTGCATAGTTTGTGGATAAAATGGGGAAACTATTCTTCTGTTAATATTATCCATTGTTCATAAAGGGAATTGATTTTTGCCTCTAAAGCTTCTCTTTTTTTAGTAAGCTCTATCACTTTTTCAGGCTCATCATATATATTTGGCTTACAAAGTAACATATCAATCTTTTCTATATCCATTTCTTTTTGCTCAATCCTTTTCTCTAATCTTATTATCTCCTCTTTCTTTTTCTTTATAAATTCTAATTCTTCTCTTTCTTTTTTTCGTTCTAGTTTTATTTGGGTCTTTGTCTTATAATCCTCTTCTTCTTCAACTATAATTTCATTTTTCTTTTCCAAGTAATAATCATAGTTCCCAATATACTCTTTTATACCTTCTTCTGTTAATTCTAATATCTTGTCCACTACTTTATTTAAAAAATATCTATCATGAGATATGACAAACAAAGTGCCTTCATAATCTATTAGAGCATCCTCTAAAACTTCTTTTGAATCAATATCTAAATGATTGGTAGGTTCATCCATAAGGAGGAAATTAGCATTAGAAAGCATCATCTTTAGAAGGGCAAGTCTACTTCTTTCTCCTCCACTTAATTCTCCTACTTCTTTGAATATATCGTCTCCAATGAATAGAAATCTGCTTAGTATAGAGCGAATTTCATAATAATTTAGTTTAGGATTATCATCCCATATTTCATCTATTACGGTTTTATCTAGATTAAGCTTAGTCTGTTCCTGATCAAAATATCCAATATGAACATGATGACCTAGGGATATAATACCGCTATCGTAAGGAATTTGGTTCAATATCATCTTGAATAGGGTAGTTTTTCCAATTCCATTAGGCCCAATTAAACCAACTTTTTCCCCTCTATATATAGCAAAATCAATATTTTCTAAAAGTTTTTCTCCATCAAAGGATTTACAAAGTTTTTCAACTCTTAAAACATCTCTACCGCTTTTGATCTTTGGTTCAAAGGTTATTTTAGCTTTTTTATTGTCCATTGGTTTATCTATTAGCTTCATTTTATTTAACATCTTTTGTCGAGATTGGGCTTGCTTTATATAGCGACTACCACCATAGTTAGAAAATCTTTTTATTATTTCTTCTTGTCTTTTTATTTCCTTTTGCTGATCTTCATATTTCTTTTTTAACAATTCTATATCTTTTTTTCTTTGTTCTGTATATTTAGAATAGTTCATATTATATACTTTAATTTCTTTATTTTCCAATAAGAATATTCTAGACACTATATTATCTAAAAAATATCTATCATGGGATATGATTAGCATTGCACCAGAGTATTCTTTTAGATAATTTTCTAACCAACTAATAGCCTCTATATCTAAATGATTAGTAGGTTCGTCTAATAGCAATAACTCTGGTTTTTCTAGAAGCAATTTAGCCAAAGATAATCTAGCTTTTTGACCTCCACTTAGTAGATTTACCTTCTTATTCATTTCTTCTTCTTTAAAACCTAAACCTTTTAGAACTCCCTTGATCTCTGATCTATAACCATAACCATTGCTATTATTAAAGCTCTCCATAAGCTGGGCATAGTCATTCATCAGTTTTTCTAATTTAGTAGAATTAGATTTACTACCCTCTATACTCATATCCTGTTCCATTTTTCTCAATTCTTTTTCCATTTGAATAAGAGGTTCAAATACTTTCAAGCATTCGTCAAAGATGGAATCGTTGCTTTTTATATTGGTATGTTGTTTTAGATAACCTATTTTTAAATCTTTTTGAAAGTATATTTTCCCATTGTCCATATATGTTTCTCCCGATAATATATTAAAAAGGGTGGTTTTACCTGAACCATTAAGACCTATAAGTCCAATTTTATCTCTATCTTCTACGGTAAAGGATATATCCTTTAATATTTCATCTGTTCCATAAGATTTTGATATATTATTACATGAAAGAATTATCATACTATATCTCCTACTTTCTAAATACTATATAATCTATTTTATCAAAAAAAATAGTCCTTTAAAAGTAAGGACTAGCTTTTTAAATCCAATTCCATAGCAAGGCTGGATAATACCTTATCTATTAAGTCTATATCACATTTACCCTCTTTGGTGAAATGAGTACAGTTTTCACAACTTTCAAATTTTTTATCATATACATTTATGTTAGAGTATAGATTTAAGGAATTCTCATCTTCCTTTGGGGTATAGGAATCACAATAAATTGCTATCTTTCTAAGTTGTTCTTTACTTGCCATAATAAAACCTCCCATATTATAGTGATGGTAATATTATTAGTATTTGAAAAAATTATATACATTTAAAATTAATTGAATTAGACAGCATATTAAATGGATGCGTTAAATGGATAAATTGACCTATTGATGTCAATCTGTTATAATAAAAATAAAATAAAATGGAAAGATATATTTATAGACGAGGACGAATAGGGGGGAAACAAGTGGATAAAGAGAATAGAGTATCCATAACTGTTATTCGAAGACTACCTAAATACTATAGATATTTGGGAGAGCTACTTAAGAAGGGTATAAATAGAATATCATCCCAAGAGTTGAGTAAGATGACTGGTTTTACTGCATCCCAGATAAGACAAGATTTGAACAATTTTGGTGGATTTGGACAACAAGGATATGGATATAATGTAGAAGAATTACATCACCAATTAGGTAAGATATTAGGTTTGGATAAAACATATAATACTGTAATAGTAGGTGCTGGAAATTTAGGTCAGGCAGTAGCCAATTACAAAGGATTTGAAGATGCTGGATTTAAGATACTTTCTTTATTTGATAAGAATCCCAAATTAATAGGGCTTAAGATTAGAGATATAGAAATAAGAGATGTGGATGAACTTGAGGAGTTTATCAAAGAAAATGATGTGGAAATAGGCATTATTACTACTCCTAAAGAAAATGCTCAGGATATAGCAGATATATATGTGAGAAGTGGAATAAAAGGTATTTGGAACTTTGCACCAGCAGATTTAAAAGTGGATGATGATATAATAATAGAAAATGTTCATTTAAATGAATCCTTGTTTACTTTGTCCTATTTCTTGAACAACAAATCCGATTATGTTAGAAACTAATAAGGATTAAAGGGATTATAGTTTTCAGCTATAATCTCTTTTTATTATTTTATATTGTTAAAATTACTACGTTAAATACATATAAAAGAAAAATAAAATGTCCATAATTCCATAATATTAGCGAATTATGGACATTTTATTGTAAATTAATGAAATTTTATAGTTTAAAATCCAATTATAAAGACAAAAAATTAACAAATTTTATGGAATTAAACATGTAAATGGATTATAATATATTTGATACTACGCTTAATATTAGGGAGGGAAATGTATGAATTTCAATTTAACGAGGGAGCAGGAAATGGTAAGGGAAGTTATGAGAAAGTTTACAGAATCAGAAGTTGAACCTATAGCTGCAGAGATCGATGAACAAGGCAGGTTTCCTAGAGAAACAGTGGGAAAAATGGCTAGATATAATATGCTAGGTATACCTTTTCCTGTAGAATATGGAGGTGCAGGTGGAGACGAAATAGCCTATGCTATTGCTGTTGAAGAATTATCTAAGGCGTGTGCTACCACTGGTGTTATTTGCTCGGCTCACACTTCTCTAGGATGTTGGCCTATATATAGATATGGAACAGAAGAGCAAAAACAAAAGTATTTAGTCCCCTTAGCAAAAGGTGAAAAACTAGGTGCTTTTGCACTAACAGAGCCTAATGCTGGCACTGATGCGGCTGGTCAACAGACTGTAGCAATGCTAGATGGAGATAACTATATATTAAATGGGACGAAGATATTCATAACCAACGGTGGACAAGCAGATGTATATATTGTATTTGCTATGACTGATAGGACGAAAGGTACTAGGGGTATTTCTGCTTTTATAGTGGAAAAGGATTTCCCAGGATTCAGTATAGGTAAGGTAGAGGATAAAATGGGTATTCGAGGCTCTTCTACTACAGAGTTAATATTTAGAGACTGTATAGTACCTAAGTCTAATCTTCTAGGAAAAGAAGGACAAGGTTTTAAAATTGCTATGTCCACATTGGATGGAGGGCGAATAGGTATAGCAGCACAGGCCCTTGGTATAGCAGCAGGTGCCTTAGAAAAGACTATTCAATATATTAAAGAAAGGGAACAATTTGGAAGGCCATTAGCTAAATTCCAGGGCTTACAATGGATGGTAGCTGATATGGCAACTGATATAGAAGCAAGTCGATTATTGGTATATAAAGCAGCTTATAATAAAGCAAATGATCTACCTTATAATAAAGAAGCAGCTATGGCAAAATTGTTTGCAGCTAATACAGCTATGGATGTAACAACAAAGTGTGTTCAGCTACATGGAGGATATGGATTTACAAAGGATTATCCTGTGGAGAGAATGATGAGAGATGCTAAGATTACTGAAATATATGAAGGAACTTCCCAAGTGCAACAAATGGTTATTGCAGCTAATCTATTAAGATAAAAGATAGAGGAGGTATTTTGATGAAAATTATAGTCTGTATAAAACAAGTTCCTGATACCAATGAAGTAAGGATAGATCCAGTTAAAGGAACTTTGATTCGAGAAGGAGTACCTAGTATTATAAATCCAGATGATAGAAATGCCCTAGAAGAAGCTTTAAAGATAAAAGATGAATGTGAAGGTGTAGAAGTAGTAGTACTTAGCATGGGACCACCTCAAGCGGAGGTAGCATTGGTAGAGGCTATTGCTATGGGAGCAGATGAAGCTATATTGTTAAGCGATAGAGCCTTTGCTGGTTCAGATACATGGGCTACGTCAACAGCATTAACAGCGGGGATTAAGGCCATAGGGGATTATGACATCATATTTTGTGGAAGGCAGGCTATAGATGGAGATACTGCTCAAGTAGGACCGCAGATTGCAGAACATCTAGGGATACCTCAGATTACTTATGTAAAGGAGCTAAAGCTTGAAGGTAAAAAAGTAAAGGCAAAAAGAGCCCTTGAAGATGGGTACTTTGTAATAGAAGCTGAATTACCTGTTTTAATTACAGCCATAAAGGAATTAAATGAACCTAGATATCCATCTATAAGGGGTATATATGAGGGATTTAAGGGAGATAGAATAAAAATTTTATCTGCAAAGGATATAAATGTAGATGAGAAGAATATAGGATTAGATGGATCACCTACTCAAGTGAATAAATCCTTTACCCCTCCTGGAAGAGGCGGAGAATCGGAAATAATCGAAGGAAGTCCAAAAGAGCAAGCAAGGGAATTGATAGTAAGATTAAAAGAAGAAAAGTTAATATAGTATATGGAAAGGGGGAAATATCATGGCAGTAAAAGTTATACAAGAAAAGTGTATAGGTTGTGGAATATGTATTGATACCTGTCCCTTTGATGCTATAGACATGGTAGATGAAAAAGCAGTAATAACGGATAAATGTACTGCTTGTGGGAATTGTATAGACGTTTGTCCTAAAGAAGCTATAATAATGGAAGAAAGGGAAAAAAATATTATAAATATAGATGAATATAAAGGTGTTTGGGTGTTTGCTGAACAAAGGGAAGGAAAATTACTCAATGTATCTATAGAATTGATTGGAGAAGGAAGAAAAATAGCTGATGAATTAGATACAGAATTGACAGCAATACTTTTGGGTAAAGATGTAGAAGATTTAGCAAAACAGCTTATCAAATATGGAGCAGACAATGTACTATATGGGGAATCGGAATTATTACAAATATATACTACTGATGGATACACAAAGGTGATATGTGATTTGATTAAAGAGAGAAAGCCTGAGATTATGTTAATAGGTGCTACTAATATAGGAAGGGATTTAGGGCCAAGAATTTCAGCAAGAATCCATACAGGTTTAACAGCTGATTGTACTAGATTAGAAGTGGATAAGGAAAATAGAAGATTACTTCAGACACGTCCTGCCTTTGGCGGAAACCTTATGGCAACTATTATTTGTCCCAACCATAGACCTCAAATGTCTACAGTAAGACCAGGGGTTATGGAAAAGGCTAAATATGATGAAAGCAGATTAGGAAATATTGAAAAGTTCGTTCCAAATTTAAGGGAAGAAGATATCAAGGCTAAAGTATTAGAAGTAGTAAAAGAAGCAAAAGCTCAGATAAAATTGGAAGAGGCTAATATAATAGTATCTGGTGGCAGGGGATTAGGTAATCCTGAAGGATTTAAGTTAATAGAACAATTAGCAGAAAAATTAGGAGCAGTAGTGGGAGCTAGTCGTGCTACAGTAGATGCAGGTTGGATAGATCAATCCCATCAGGTTGGCCAAACAGGTAAAACAGTAAGGCCTACCTTATATATAGCCTGTGGAATATCGGGAGCAATACAGCATTTAGCTGGAATGCAGGAATCTGAGGTTATTGTAGCTATAAATAAGGACAAAAATGCCCCCATATTTAAAATAGCAGACTATGGCGTAGTAGGAGATGTATATGAAGTATTACCAGAGTTAATTGAGGCTTTGGATAATATAGATGAGATACTAGAAAGTGTAAATTAATTAATAATGGCATGAGATTAAAACCTCATGCTATTTTTATTGTTTTATTCATATTTGTAAAGACAAAATTTACCTTTATCTAATTATAAATTGAATACTTAGTCTTTTTATGATAGATTTAAGTATAGGCAATTTAGAAGTAGGTGGCGAACTCTATGAAAAAAACCTAGCTAAGGAAGGACTAAGTATTTTAGAATATATTAGATTTGGTTAAAGGGTGTTAAATTTTAATACCATTTAACCTAAATATATAGAAAGGCTTTAAGAAGTCAAGGGCATTTATATCAAGAATAGTTAAAATATTCATAATATTCTAACCGAGGTTTATTGCCACAGAAAGTGCGTCCTTAATATATTTAAATTTAAAGAGGGAGGTAGTATACATGAATTATGGATAATTAAATAAAGTCATTTTACATATTTAACAAAATAAAAAAGAATAAAGGAGGATCATTGTGAACAATAAGGAATTACAAATAAAAGACAATAGAGAACAGTTTAAATCAAATTTTGGATTTATCATGGCAGTAGCTGGTTCTGCAGTAGGTTTAGGTAATATATGGAGATTTCCATATATTACTGGTGTCCACGGCGGTGGGGCATTTGTCATGATTTATTTAGTTAGTATCCTTGTAATTGGAGTTACTATTGCACTAACTGAGATGGCTATAGGTAGACATGGAGGTTCAGATGTTGTTGAAGCATATGGCCAGTATAATAGAAAATTTAAAATTCCTGGATATCTTTCAATGATAGCAGTTACAGTTCTTCTATCTTTCTATAATATAATTGGAGGTTGGTCAATCTATTATTTTATTCAAACTATATCAGGCAAATTAATTGGTTTAAGTTCGGCACAAGTAGAAGCAACTTTTGGTAATTTTGTTATTAATTCTCCTCAAGTTGCCCTATTTACAATTATATATTTAGCGATTAATACCATGGTAATAATTAAAGGTATTACAGAAGGTATAGAAAAAGTTTCATCTATTGTGATGCCTGCATTACTTGTATTGTTAATTGTATTAGTTATTCGTTCTGTGACCCTTCCAGGTGCAAAGGATGGTATAATATGGTATTTAAAGCCAGACTTTTCTAAAGTAACAGGTTCAACCTTTGTTGCTGCTGTAGGACAGGCATTTTTCACTTTAAGTCTTGGTTCAGGAGCCATGGCAACATATGCAAGTTATTTTAGTAAAGATGAAAGTCTACCTAAGGCAACATATTCGGTTGTAGTAGCTGATACAATTGTTGCACTTTTAGCTGGATTGGCTATTTTACCTGCTGTATTTGCATTTGGAGTATCACCAGGTGAAGGCCCAGGATTAGTTTTTGTAACTTTACCAAGTGTTTTTGGGCAAATGCCTTTTGGGACTTTTTTTGCAGCAATATTTTTTGTATTCTTTTTTCTTGCTGCTCTAACATCTTCTATTTCTATGTTAGAAGTATCTGTAACATACATTATTGAAAATACCAATATAAAAAGGAAAAAAGCAGCTATTATTATGAGTATAGTAGTTATGCTTTTAGGTATTCCACCTTTAATGAGTTTTGGAGGATGGAGCCATGTTGAAATATTTGGTTTAGGACTATTTGATTTATATGATTATTTTGTATCCAATATTTCTATGCCTTTAGTTGGATTAGCTGGAGCTTTGGTGATATGCTGGGTATGGGACAAACAAGTTGCTAAAGATGAAGTTACTAGTAATGGTAAATTTGAATTTAAATTATTTAATATATGGTATAATGTAACTAAATATATTGTTCCTATATTATTAATATTTGTATTTTTAACTGCTACTGGTATTTTAAAAATATAATTAATGGCATGTAATTTGCGTTATATAATTATTGTAGAACTTAAGTCTTTGAACTTAAGTTCATGGGATTATATAATATATTTAAGGTTTTCCTTTTTATATTTTTGTAATATTATTAATATGTTTATATAAAGAAGAAAGGAAAACCTTTTTTTAGAACATCAATTGATGAAAAGGAGGACGTTAAATGAAAAAGCTATTGACAGGAAATGAAGCCATAGCTCTTGGAGCTTATGAAGCTGGTATTCATTATGCTTCTGCTTATCCTGGAACACCAAGTACAGAGATATTAGAAGAATTAGCCCGTTATAAAGAAAAAATAATAGCAGAGTGGGCACCAAATGAAAAAGTTGCATTAGAATCAGCTTTAGGAGCTTCCATATTTGGAGCAAGATCCCTTGCTGCTATGAAGCATGTGGGATTAAATGTGGCTGCGGATCCATTCTTTACTGCAGGTTATACTGGGGTTAATGGAGGAATGGTATTAATTACTGCAGATGACCCTGGACTACATTCCTCTCAAAATGAACAAGACAACAGATATTATGCCAAATTTGGTAAAGTTGCCATGATAGAGCCAAGTGATAGCCAAGAGGCTAAGGATATGGTTAAGATTGCTATGGAAATAAGTGAAGAATTTGATACCCTTGTTTTAATGAGATTGACTACAAGAGTATGCCATAGTAAATCTTTAGTAGAAGTAGGGGAAAGAAAAGAAGTACCTCTAAAACCATATAAAAAGAATTTAATGAAATATTATGTAGCTCCTGCAGTTGCTAAACAATTACATGTAAAAGTAGAAGAAAGGTTAAAAAGATTAGAAAAATTTTCTAATGAAACGGATTTAAACTATATTGAATGGAATGACAAAAAAATAGGTATAATTTCATCTGGAATAGCCTACCAATATGCCAAGGAAGTATTTGGGAACAATGCATCTTATTTAAAATTAGGCTTTACCAACCCTCTTCCTGTAGATAAAATAAAAAAATTTGCTCAAGAGGTAGAAACTATATATGTAGTAGAAGAATTGGAACCATTTATAGAAGAACAAGTTAAGGCTTTGGGGATAGACTGTATAGGGAAAGACAAAATCCCTAATATTTGGGAATTGAATCCAGAAATTGTAGAAAAATCTTTACTTGGCAATGAACGAGAAACTATTAAATATGATAAATCTATTGTGGTAAATAGGCCCCCTACTTTATGTGCAGGATGTCCTCACAGGGCATTTTTCTATGAACTAGGGAAAAGGAAAAATACTATAATAACTGGAGATATAGGCTGCTATACATTAGGTGGTGCAGAACCATTAAATGCTATGGATACAACTATATGTATGGGTGCTAGTGTTAGTTTAGGACATGGTATGGAAAAATTAATCAATAAATATAATGATGATAGAAGAGTGGTAAGTGTTATTGGCGATTCTACTTTTTTTCATTCTGGAATGACTAGTCTACTAGATGTAGTATACAATAAGAGTAATACTATTACTTGTATACTTGATAATAGAGTAACTGGTATGACTGGACATCAGGATAATCCAGGAACTGGATATACTCTTCAAGGAGAAACGACTAAGATGGCAAACATTCCTGAAATCGTTAAGGCTTTAGGAGTAGAACATGTTAGGACTATTAATCCTTTAAAACTAAATGAATTAAAAGAAGCTTTTGATTGGGCTTATGATCTTGATGAGCCTTCTGTAATTATTTCAAGATGGCCTTGTGCACTTAAGAGATTGTCTGAATATGATAAAAAAGAATTTAAATATGTACCAGGTGTATGTGAAGTAGATCAAGAGAAATGTATTGGCTGCAAAATGTGTGTAAATACTGGATGCCCAGCAATATACTTTGATAAGGAAACTAAAAAATCAAGTATTGATGAAGTACAATGTGTAGGCTGTGAACTATGTATGCAAGTATGTCCAGTAAAAGCAATAAGCAAGGTGGGTGAATAAAATGGCAGAAACAAAGAGTGTATTATTGGTAGGGGTAGGAGGACAAGGAACAATTCTTGCGAGTAAAATTTTATCTGCAGGACTTGTTGAAGCAGGTTATGATGTTAAGATGTCTGAAATTCACGGTATGGCACAAAGAGGGGGAAGTGTTTCTACCCAAGTAAGGTATGGAGATGAAGTTTTTTCACCTATTATTGGTAGAGGAGAAGCAGATGTATTAGTTTCTTTTGAAGCTATGGAAGCTTTAAGATGGTTAGAATATTTAAAACCTAATGGTAAAGTTGTGGTGAACGATTATAAGATTCCTTCAGCTCCAATACTTATGGGAAAAGAAGATTATCCAGAGGGAGTAATAGATATTATTAAAAGTAAATCTAATACTAGCGTAATAAATGCAGCAAATATAGCGGAGGAACTAGGAAATATGAAGGTTATGAATATTGTATTACTTGGGGCATTAGTTAAAGCAATGGATTTATCAGATATTGACTGGGAAAAGGCAATAAAAGACAATGTAAAAGAAAAATTTGTTGATATAAACCTTAAAGCATTTCAGAGAGGAATGGATGCTGTATAGTTATTTTTTATAAAATAGATTGTTCAGTAAGAATCTGCATTTCTTACTGAACAATTGATTAAACTTTCATAAGGAGAGGGATTATGACGATTAATAATTTTGAGCAATTAATAAAAAAAGTTAGCAAATTTGAGAGAAGAAGAAAAGTAGCAGTAGTAGTTGCTGAAGATACACATACTTTAGAAGCGATATTTAAAGCTAATGAAGAAGGAATTATAGATCCTATACTTATTGGGAACAAGAAGAAAATAAGTGAAATTTTATACAAAAAAGATCATTCTATTAATGATGAATTTATTATAGATGTGAAAGATGAAAGAGCTGCTGCTTATAAATCTGTTGAATTGGTAAATATGGGTGAAGCTGATTTTATAATGAAAGGGAAAATCCAAACTGCCGATCTTTTAAAAGCTGTTGTTGATAAAGAAAAAGGAATTAGAACAGATAAACTTATGTCACATTTTGCAATTTTAGAAGTACCTACTTACCATAAATTATTGGTTATTACTGATGGGGGTATGGTTATGTATCCTGATCTTGAAGAAAAAAGGAAGATAATAGAAAATGCAGTAGATGTTATGCTATCCCTTGGTTATAAAAAACCGAAGATTGGAGTTTTAGCAGCAGTAGAGAACGTTAATCCAAAGATGCCAGAAACAGTAGATGGAGCAGAATTAAAGAAGATGAATCAAAATGGAGAAATAAAAAATTGTATCATAGAAGGCCCAATATCTTATGATCTATCGATAAACAAGGAATCTGCAGAGGTAAAAGGTTTTAATAGTCCCGTTGCTGGAGATGTAGATATATTATTAGCTTCTAATATAACAGTAGGTAATATTTTGGCAAAATCCCTTATATATTCAGGTAATTCTAAGATGGCAGGATTTATTGTTGGAGCAAAAGCTCCTGTTGTATTAACATCTAGAGGTTCTTCGACAGAAGAAAAATACTTATCTTTAGTATTATCTGCAGCTGCAGTTTAATATTAAAGATTATATATTAAAGTTATTATTATTCATATATTAAATTGAAAAGGAGAATGATAATATGTCAAAAAGTCTATTTAGAAATGAATTATCAAAGTTACAACCTTATGTACCTGGGAAACCTGTAGAGGAGGTACAAAAGGAATATGGTTTGACAGATGTTGTAAAGTTAGCATCTAATGAAAACCAACTAGGACCATCTCCAAAGGCTGTTGAAGCTGTAAAAAATGAATTAAAAAATTTAAATGTTTATCCTGATGCTGGAGCCATGGAATTAAGACATGCATTAGCTAAAAAATATGGATTAGATTATGAAAACATAGTTATAGGGAACGGGGGTGAGCAGGTATTAAGAATAATTGCTCAGACTTTTATAAATACTGACGATGAAGCAATTATGGCTGATACAACTTTTAATATATACTCTAATAGTGTAACTCATATGGGAGGAGTACCAGTGGAAATTCCTCTTACAGAAGATTACAAACATGATTTTGAAGCTTTTGTTGAGAATATAAATGATAAGACTAAATTAATATATGTATGTAATCCAAATAATCCTATACCCAATATAATGACAAGAGAAGAGATCAATTATCTAGTTGACAATGTGCCAGAGGATATAGTTATTGTATTTGATGAAGCATATTATGATTTTGCTAGGGTTAATCCAGATTATCCTGAAACTTTGGAAATATTAAATAAAAGACCAAATACTATTATTTTAAGAACTTTTTCCAAAGTAAGTGGTTTAGCAGCTGTACGTGTAGGCTTTGCCCTTACATCAAAGGAGATTGCTACAGAAATGAGTAAAGTTAAAGGTGTGTTTAATGTCAACAGACTTGCTCAAGTTGCAGCTTTAGCAGCATTAGAAGACCAAGAGCATATTGATAAAACAGTTAAATTAAATTATAAATCTTTAGAGATGATGGAGGAATTCTTCGATAGCTTAGGGCTTGAATATGTAAAATCCAATGCTAATTTTACATGGGTTAATATTGGAACTAGCTCAAAGATTGCATTTGAAGAGCTAATGAAAAGAGGAGTAATAATAAGACCAGGATACCTATGGGGATGGGATAATTGGCTTAGGGTTAGTACTGGAACCGTAGAGCAAACGGAGAAATTTATAACTGAACTTAAAGCGGTATTAAACAAATAAATATTTTATAAGGAAGAAAGGAGACCTATGATGAGCTACAAGATATTGGCTATTAATCCAGGTTCAACTTCAACAAAAATAGCATTATATGAAGATGAAAGAGAAGTTTTTACCGAAACCTTAGAACACCCTATTGAAGTCATAGAGAAATTTGAAAATGTACAAGGGCAATATGAGATGAGAAAAGATTTGGTATTGTCATTTTTAGAAGAGAAGGATTTAAATATTAAAGAATTGTCTGCTGTAGTAGGAAGAGGAGGTATGCTTCCCCGAGTAAAATCTGGTGCTTATATAGTAAATGAAAGTATGCTTGATACCCTTAAAAATAGACCTGTTATGGAACATGCTTCAAACTTGGGGGCGCCTATTGCATATGCAATAGCAAAAGATGCTGGAGTTAAAGCATATATATATGATTCGGTAAGAACTGATGAATTACATGATATAGCAAGGATCTCTGGCATGTCAGAGATAGAGAGGACAAGTACTTGTCATGTATTAAATACTAGAGCTATGGCCATAAAAGCAGCTAAAAAATATGGGAAAAAATATCAAGATATGAATATTGTAGTTGCTCATTTAGGTGGTGGGATATCCTTGAATGTTCATGAAAAAGGTCGAATTGTGGATATTATCTCTGATGATGAAGGACCTTTTTCACCAGAAAGGGCAGGCAGGGTACCTTGTAGAGAACTTATTGAATTATGTTATTCAGGAAAGTATGATAAAGTTACCATGCTTAAAAAATTAAGGGGAAATGGTGGATTAAAAGCCTATCTAGGTACATTAGATGCTAGGGAAGTTGAGAAGATGATTGAAAATGGTGATGAAAAAGCTAAACTTATATATGAAGCTATGGCTTATCAGGTTGCTAAAGGTATAGGAGAACTTTCAACTGTGGTAGAAGGCAATGTAGATTTAATTATTCTAACAGGTGGAATTGCATATTCTAAAATGATTACTTCATGGATTAAAAAGCGTGTAGAATATATTGCACCAGTTGAAATAATGCCAGGAGAAAATGAAATGGAATCCTTAGCTTATGGAATTTTAAGGGTGTTAAGAGGCGAAGAAAAAGCTAGAGAGTATACTGAATAATAGTACTAGGATAGAAAGCCTAATTATCCTTAGTTATACTTGAACTTATGCTAGTCCAATGATAAAATAAATGTGGTAATTAAAAAAATCACAAAGTATAGTATAAAATTGAAAATAGGATTTAATTGAAAAGGTTTTCACTAACAAATCAAGGGAGGTAGTATTTATGGCAAAAGAAAGTTTAAACCCATTAGAGAGTGCACAAAAACAAGTTAAGGCTGCTTGTGATGCTTTAGGATTGGATCCCGCAGTATATGAGATATTAAAAGAGCCCCAACGAATGATTGAAATATCTATACCAGTTAAGATGGATGATGGTACTACTAAGGTGTTTAAGGGTTACAGAGCTGTACACAACGATGCTATAGGACCTGGTAAAGGTGGGATTAGATTCCATCCAGGAGTAAATCCTGATGAAGTAAAAGCCCTATCCGTATGGATGACTTTTAAATGTGGGGTTATGGGTGTACCTTATGGTGGAGGAAAAGGGGGTATTAAAGTAGACCCTCAAAGTTTATCTCAAGGGGAATTGGAGAGGTTGTCTAGAGGTTATATACAAGGATTGCACAAGTATTTAGGAGAAAAAATTGATATACCCGCTCCAGACGTTGGGAGCAATGGACAAGTAATGGCTTGGATGGCAGATGAATATAATAAATTAGCTGGTGAATCCTCTCTCGGAGTTTTAACTGGCAAACCAGTTGCATGGGGGGGTTCTGAAGGAAGAAATGAAGCTACAGGTTTTGGAGTATCTGTTATTACTAGGGAAGCAGCTAAAAAATTTGGTATAGAAATAGAAGGCGCAAAAGTAGCAGTACAAGGTTTTGGAAATGTTGGCTCTTATACTGTTAAGAATGTACAACGTCAAGGGGCTAAGATTGTAGCTATAGGTGAGTGGACACCATCAATTGGAACTTATGCACTATACAACGAAGATGGTTTAGATTTTGAGGATCTAAAAGCTTATATGGATGAGCATAAAAATTTGGTTGGCTATCCAAAAGCTAAACAGATTTCCCTTGATGAGTTTTGGAAATTAGAAGTGGATATACTTATACCAGCTGCTTTAGAAAATGCCATTACAGCTGAAGTAGCAGAAAAAGTAAATACCAAATTGATATGTGAAGCAGCCAATGGACCAATAACTCCAGAGGCTGATGAAGTACTTAATAAAAGGGGAATTCCAGTAACACCAGACATATTAACAAATGCAGGAGGGGTCACAGTATCCTATTTCGAATGGGTACAAAATCTATATGGATACTATTGGAGTGAAAAAGAAGTAGAAGAAAAGCAAGAAGTAGAAATGGTCAAAGCTTTTAATGATATTTGGGCATTAAAAGAAGAGTATGATGTTACAATAAGAGAAGCAGCTTATATGTTATCAGTTAAAAAAATTGCTGATGTAATGAAATTAAGAGGATGGTATTAATATAAAATGGGGATAAATAGGACGGTTTTTTACCGTCCTATTTTTTATGTTTGATTTTTCATCTTTGTTTTTATCATGTTATAACTATAGTCAAGGAATAACAAAGACGAAAAATATCAAAAAAAGGTATTTTTTGCATAAAAACAAGATCACTAAAAACAAGAAAAGGGAACACATTAGACAATTAATTGGTAGCAAAAAAATGGACAAATTTATCCATATTTGAAGGAATTATTCAGAAAGTAGATAAATGTGATTATTGATTGTTAGTAGAGTTAATAGTACTCGGATGGGCACAGAATCTACATCTGAGATTTTATTTATTTTTGTTTTGTATAGACTATATTGGGGTACTATAATAATCACTATAATAGATAATTTGATTATAAATCTTGGGGGAATATAATTGATATAGTCAAATTTCCAAGAGAAATAATAAAATCTGCCTTTCACTATGAAATTATTCAAGATGTAGAGGTGTGGATGGATATGCTAGAAAACCGCAATCTATTAGCTCATACTGATAATAGGGAATGTCTTAATTTTGCTATAAAAAAAGATAAAAGAATAATATTATGGTGCTATATCACAAGTACATAACTATTTAGGAGGTGTAGGCATGAATTTTCCAAATGCAAATATTTTAGAAGTGGATTTAACTAAGGGTACTATTAAGAAGATTATATTAGATGGAGAAACCCATAGACTCTATCCAGGCGGTTCTGCTCTAGGTACCTATATATTATTAAAAGAGTTAAAACCAAAGGTGGATCCCCTTTCGCCAGATAATGTTCTAGTTTTATCTGTTTCTCCATTTACAGGGCTTCCTATAGCGGGGGCTAATAGGATAACTGTAACTACTAAAAGCCCATTAACCAATGGTATAGGGGATAGTCAGGCTGGAGGTTTTTTCCCTGCTTATTTGAAGGGAAATGGTTGGAATGCTTTAGTGTTTAAGGGGAAGGCAGAAAAACCAGTGTATTTATACATAGATGGTGATGAAATAGAGTTGAAAGACGCTTCAAATATATGGGGGGAAGTTACCGGAGAGGCAGAAAGATTGATAAGAGAGGATTTAGGTATAGAGGATATAGATATAGCTCAAATTGGACCTGGAGGTGAAAATTTAGTAAAGTTTGCAAATATAATAAATATGTGTAATAGGGCCAACGGTAGAAATGGCACAGGAGCAGTAATGGGTTCTAAAAATTTAAAAGCCGTAGTTGTAAAGAAGAAATTAGGCCTTAAACCGGCTGATGAAGAAAATTTCAAAACATTAGCTAGAGAAGGGGTAGATAGATTTAATAATAACCATGGATTACAGCAATTAGGAGAGCATGGTACCAATAGAGGTCTTATTAGTCATCATAAAAATGGATTTTTAGCTACTAGGAATTGGATATCTGGATATTTTCCTGAAGGAGCAGAAAATATCACTGGAACTACTATGACTGAAACCATATTAAAGAAAAGAGATACTTGTTATGCCTGCCCGGTAAGGTGTAAAAGGGTAGTAGAAATAGAAGGAAAAGTTGACCCTCTATATGGTGGACCCGAATATGAAACAGCAGCAGCACTAGGTTCTTATTGTGGCATTACTAATTTGGAAACTGTTGCAATTGCAAACCAATTATGTAATATGTATGGATTAGATACTATATCCTGTGGTGCTACCATATCCTTTGCCATGGAATGTTTTGAAGAGGGAATATTGACCAAGGAAGATACAGATGGATTAGAACTGACCTTTGGAAATGATGAAGTATTAATTGAATTAATAGAAAAAATTGGGAAAAGAGAAGGGATAGGGAATATATTAGCAGAAGGAAGCTATAGAGCAGCACAGAAAATAGGTAAGGGTGCTGAGAAATATAGTATGAGTGTAAAGAAGCAAGAATTACCTGCCCATATGCCTCAGTATAAACCTTCCTTAGGGCTAATATATGCAGTAAATCCTTTTGGAGCTGATCATCAATCTTCAGAACATGACTCAGTTCTTACATTACCTCCAGAAAGTCAGGCAAGGAAGAACCTAGCCATGATAGGAATTTATAAGGGGTATGATGACAATTTTGAATTAGACGATGAGAAGACTAGGTTTGCTTTTAATACTCAATGTCTTGAATCTACTATAGATACATTATCCCTATGTCAATTTCTATGGGGAGTTGCAGCTTTATATGGGCCAAAGGATTTAATTTCATTAGCTAAATATGGTATAGACTGGGATACTTCCCTTTATGAGCTTATGGAAATAGGTGAGAGAAAGATAAATATGATGAGGCATTTCAATGCTAGAGAAGGATTTACCAAAGAAGATGATACTTTACCTGAAAGATTATTTGAACCTTTTAAAGATGGACCTTCTAAAGGAGTGGCTTTAGATAGAGAAAAATATGAAAAATCAAAAGAATTGTATTATGAAATAGCAGGTTGGGATAAGAAAACTGGCAACCCAACGGAGGGAACTTTAAAAAGATTATCTTTAGGCTGGTTAACTATGTAGTTATTAAGGTCACCATTGGTGACCTTGTTTGATTAGAGATATTAAAGGTTTTGTTTTTTGTGTCCATAGTTATATACTAACATAACAAGGGTATTTGGGCACCTTTTTAGACGCTGGTCTATAAGGAGCAAATTAGTGATTACACTTACGGCAAAGATACTTTT
>JAAYFV010000156.1 GCA_012728075.1 Tissierellia bacterium | reverse complement strand
TCCCATGGGTATTTTAAAAATATATTCATTACTTCTTTTGAAACTCCTTTTACGGATTTGTTTAATTTTTTATTTAATTCTTTGATAAAATATTGGGTAAGTATAGGAATATCGTCTTTTCTTTCCCTTAAAGGTGGAATGTGTAAATTTATTACATTTAATCTGTAGTATAGATCTTTTCTCAATAATCCTTTTTTAACTGCTTCTTCTGGGGGGATATTTGTAGCAGTTATTATTCTCACATCTACATTTATAGTTTTGACTCCCCCTACTGGTCTTATGGAGCCATCTTGAATAGCTCGTAGCAGCTTAGATTGGAGTTCTAAAGGCATGGAATTTATCTCATCTAAGAATAAAGTACCTCCATGGGCTAATTGAAACAAGCCTTGTCTATCTTCTGCTCCAGTAAAACCTCCCTTTTCAGTGCCAAACAATATACCTTCTAATAGATTAGCAGGTAAGGCTGCACAATTTTGAGTGATGAAAGGATTGTTCTTTCTATAACTTGAATTGTGTATAGAGTGAACGAATAATTCTTTTCCCGTTCCTGTTTCCCCATATATGAGAACTGGTGCATCGGTTTTTGCTGATTTTAGGGCGATTTTTTTAAGCTCTAGCATCTGCTCATTTTCCCCTATTATATCTAGAAAAGTGTATTTTGCAATCTCCTCTCCTTGGGATTGAATAGTGTTGTGATTATATAGTTGGCTTTGAAGATCTACTATCTTTTCTGACATCTTCCTTACTTGAGTAATGTCCTTGGATATTTCTAAAGCCCCAAGTATTTTTCCATGACTCTTTATAGGGATAGAGGAGTTTACCGTGGTTATCTTCTCCCCTTTATAATTTATAAAGGTCTGTTCTTTTTTGAATATGGGTTTCCCTGTTTTCATTACCGTAAATAGGGTGGAAGTTTCATAGGTTAAGGAAGGATATACCTCAAATAGATGCCTTCCAATGGCTTTATCCCTATCTATTCCATCTATCTTTTGAGCAAATAGATTATAGTATACTATTCTCCCCCTATTATCTATAATATGGATGCCTTCTTCAATATAATCCAATATCTCTAATATATTTTCCCTGAAAAACAAATCTGACATAGTCTTAAACCCCCTTTGTGCTTAATTTTCGGCACCAAATGCCTAATTATAGGCACTTACTAGTGCCTATAAGTTTTCTATATTTACCTTTTGAACATAGGCTATTTCCTTTCTTAGGATATTGCCTCCTATTCGTTTAAATTTTTCTGGATCATCGCTTACAAAATAGTTGCATTTACCTCCATCTAATTTTTCGGATAATATATCTTGCTCTTTTAGTAGTGCCTTTGTAGCCTTTGCTGTCTCATAAGCAGGATTAATTAATACTACTTTATCCCCTAATACCTTATTTATAGTATATCTAAGGGCTGGATAATGGGTACAACCTAGTACTAGGGAATCTATATTGTGTTCCTTTAGTTCCAGTAAATATTTTTTTGCTGTTATATAAGCTACATCGGAGTTTTCCCAACCTTCTTCTACTATAGGTACAAATAAAGGACAGGATATACCTATTATTTCAGCTGAGGGTAATATCCGTCTTATCTTTTTCTGATAAGATCCGCTATTGATGGTTCCTTCCGTGCCT
Organism: Tissierellia bacterium; assembly: GCA_012728075.1. Classification (GTDB taxonomy): domain Bacteria; phylum Bacillota; class Clostridia; order Tissierellales; family Tepidimicrobiaceae; genus Keratinibaculum. The sequence goes on along the minus strand of JAAYFV010000156.1, from coordinate 1,139 downwards.
ATAACTCCTATGGTGGAGTTTTTAGTAGAGGCTACTGCTGCCTTTGAGCCAGGTTCAATTACCCCTATCATAGGGATATCGAATACCTTCTGTGCTTCCTCCATAGCCAAAGCAGAGGCTGTATTACAGGCAATTACTATTGCTTTGATTTCCTTTGTCAACAAAAATCTTACCGATTGAAAAAAATATTTTATTACAGTTTCTTTCGATCTGGTTCCATAGGGAATCCGAGCAGTATCTCCAAAGTATACTATATCTTCTCCTGGTAGTTGTTCTACAATTTCTTTGAGTACTGTCAATCCACCAATTCCTGAATCAAATACTCCTATAGGTCTATTGTCCATAAAAATTCCCCCTTTTATTATATTTTATAATATTAGGGGGAATTTACAACTATTATTTTAAAATGTTAATGTGCCATTTTCATCTTTTATTATCTGGAGTATTTGTTCTTCGCTACCGTCTAATGCATTTATATAAACTATATAGTCTCCATCTCTATATTTCCCTTTAAACTCATAACATAGTATCTCTTCATTGCCTTTAGGTATTAATGCTAGTCGAGTGGAATTTACCTCAAAATCCAACTTTACCTTATCTCGAGCATCTTCCATAGTTATATTTACCTTTGGTATATTTCTCATATGATGATTTAAATAGTAACTAGATGCATCAAATCCCACTACTTCTCCATTGTCCAATGCCACTTTAACTTTGACTAAATCTGGATATATAGTTACATCTCCTTCTTTGTATACAAAGTTGAATAACACGGTACCATCATATTTTAAATAATAATTAGGTTCCATGCTATCAAATCCCTTATCCTTAAGATATTTTAAGGCTTTATCCTGAGCTTCTTTTATAGATAATTTCCCCTTGGGTACAGGTCTAGCATTGGCCATCCACACTACCTTACCACCTTTTTTGGATACCCCCATATATACTGCTAATTCTTTGGAAGTATTCTTAGGCCTTATGCTAAATGTATAGGAAGGTATTCTTATCTCTTTAATGTCCTTTCCTTCTTCAAAGGCGGTTATCTCTTGAACCCTATCGGCTCCAAAAAACTCCCTTGCTATCCTTTCCCCTTCCTTTTTGGATACTTCATCCCCTTCTAATCCTAAGGGTTTTCTATT
>JAAYFV010000155.1 GCA_012728075.1 Tissierellia bacterium | reverse complement strand
TAGTAACAGCTAGTTGAGTTTTGCCTTTTTCCAATAGACGATTTATATATATATTTATTTCGTTACCGGATTTAATAATTTTATCGATGGTAACTCCAGAGCTTTCAATTAAACCTGTTGTTACTAGTAGCTTTAAACTGCTATTTTGGTTTACTATTTCAACATTTGGTTCTATTGATTGAAACCCTTTTGATAGTATAATTTTTTCAATTTTATAGCTAAGAGATTCTTCTGTTGATTTTTCCATAGCTAAAAAAGGACCTTTTATATTAGTAGTACAACCGCTAGTGGCTAATATTAATGTTATAATAATAAAAAGGAATAATATTTTTTTCATAAATGTATCCTCCTTTCCTATAAGTTTATAATATAAAATAAAATTGTCAATCAAAATTTATATGTGCAAAAAAACTTTTGACAATTCCGTATAATATAATATAATTATTATATGAACGAACATGCGTTCAAAACGAGGTGAATACTATGAATAAATTTAAAATTCATTCAAACTTTAAGCCTACTGGGGATCAGCCAGAGGCTATAGAAAAATTATCTAATGGTATAATGAACAATTTAAAATATCAAACTCTATTAGGAGTAACTGGTTCGGGAAAAACTTTTACTATGGCCAATATAATTGAAAGAGTTCAAAAGCCTACTTTGGTAATTGCTCATAACAAAACATTAGCTTATCAATTGGCTAGCGAATTTAAAGAGTTTTTCCCTGAAAACGCTGTAGAGTATTTTGTTTCCTATTATGATTATTACCAACCAGAAGCATATGTACCCCAAACGGATACTTATATTGAAAAAGATGCCTCTATAAATGACGAGATAGATAAGCTTAGACATTCGGCTACAGCTGCTTTATTTGAGAGAAGAGATGTTATAATAGTAGCTAGTGTTTCTTGTATATATGGACTAGGAGATCCAATTGATTATGAGAATCTTGTAGTATCCATAAGGCCAGGTATGATCAAAGATAGAGATGAAATAATGAGAAAGCTAATAGATATTCAATATATTCGAAATGATGTAAATTTTGTAAGGGGAACCTTTAGGGTAAGGGGAGATGTATTGGAGATATTTCCTGCATCTTCAAGTGAGAACACTATACGAGTAGAGTTCTTTGGAGATGAAATAGATAGAATAGTAGAGGTAAACTACCTAACTGGGGAGATTATAGGGTTAAGAAATCATGTATCCATATTCCCCGCCTCCCATTATGCCACATCTAAGGACAAGATTGATAGGGCAATTATAAGCATAGAAGAAGAATTAGAAGAGAGGTTAGAAGAATTACGCTCTCAGGAAAAGTTACTTGAAGCCCAAAGATTAGAGCAAAGGACTAAGTATGATATAGAGATGTTAAGAGAGATGGGATTTTGCCAGGGAATAGAAAACTATTCTAGACATTTAAGTGGTAGGGCACCAGGAAGCAAACCTTATACTTTGATAGATTATTTTCCTGAGGATTTTTTGATAATAGTAGATGAATCCCATGTTACTATACCTCAAATAGGGGGTATGTATGAAGGGGATAAATCTAGGAAGACTAATTTAGTAGAATATGGATTTAGACTTCCATCGGCTTTGGATAATAGACCTTTGAAGTTTGAAGAATTTGAAGAACATATAAATCAAATACTATTTGTATCAGCAACTCCTGGTCCTTATGAATTAAAGCATTCTCAACAGATAGTGGAACAGATTATACGACCTACAGGACTATTGGATCCAAAGATAAGTGTAAGGCCTACAAAACATCAAATAGACGATTTGGTAGGAGAGATTAGAAAACGATCGGAGAAAAATGAGCGAGTATTGGTGACCACTTTGACCAAGAAGATGGCTGAGGATTTAACTAGCTATTTTAAAGAAATAGGTATAAAGGTTACCTATCTCCATTCTGATGTGGAGACCATAGAACGTATGGAGATTATAAGGGATCTTCGCTTAGGAAAATATGATGTATTGGTGGGTATAAATTTATTACGAGAAGGTTTGGATTTACCTGAGGTATCCTTGGTAGCCATATTGGATGCAGACAAAGAAGGTTTTTTAAGATCTGAAACTTCATTAATACAGACTACTGGTAGAGCAGCTAGAAATGTGTCAGGAGAGGTTATCATGTATGCTGATACTATAACTAAATCTATGAGAAGAGCCATAGATGAGACTAATAGAAGGAGGAAAATACAAGATCAATACAATAAGAAACATGGTATAATACCTAGAACTATAAATAAAGAAGTAAGGGATGTAATAGAAGCCACCATAGCTTTGGAGGAAGAAGAGAAGTATATGGAAGAGGTCTTTACAGCAGAGGAATTAGAAGCTACTATAGAAGTTTTAAGAGATGCTATGTTAAGGGAAGCTGAAGAATTAAACTTTGAAAAAGCAGCAGAACTTAGAGATAGAATGATTCAATTGAAGAAAATGCAAGATGCGGGATTACAGTAGTAATCCACTGATGAAAATTATTTGAATTTTGGTCTCTATTATTCTAAGCTACAATAAAGAATTCAGGCCTAGAGTCAAATCCTAATTATGGTATACTGGGAATTGTATAAAGAGGTGAAATATAAGTGGTAAATGACAAGATAATAATAAAAGGAGCCAAGGAACACAATTTAAAGAATATAGATTTAGAACTCCCTAGGAATAAGTTTATAGTGATTACTGGAATAAGTGGTTCAGGGAAGTCCTCCCTAGCCTTTGATACCATATATGCGGAGGGACAGCGTAGATATGTAGAAAGTCTCTCTAGTTATGCCCGTCAGTTTTTAGGGCAGATGGATAAGCCAGATGTAGAATATATAGAAGGCCTATCTCCTTCTATTTCAATTGATCAAAAGACTACTAGTAAAAATCCCAGATCTACAGTAGGTACGGTAACAGAAATATATGATTATTTGAGATTATTGTATGCACGTATAGGTACTCCTTATTGTTATAAATGTGGTAAGGAGATCTCTAGCCAAACGGTAGACCAGATGGTAGATAGGATTATGGAATTGGAAGAGAGGACTAGAATACAGATTTTAGCTCCAGTGGTGAGAGGAAAGAAGGGGGAACATCAAAGGATATTAGATAATATCAAGAAAGAAGGATTTATTAGGGTAATAGTAGATGGACATATGTATGAAGTAGCAGATGAAATAAATTTGGAAAAGAACAAAAAACACGATATTCATATAGTGGTAGATAGGATAATAGTTAAGGAAGGGATAGAAGGGAGATTAACTGATTCCATAGAGACAGCTTTAAAGCTTACTGATGGATTGGTGATGGTGGATATTATAGATGGTGAACCTCTAATGTTTAGCCAAAAGCTTGCTTGTCCAGATTGTGGAGTAGTAATAGAAGAGCTATCCCCTAGGATGTTTTCTTTTAACTCTCCTTTTGGTGCTTGTCCCACTTGTAATGGGATTGGGTACCACAAGGAAATAGATAAGGAGCTGGTAATACCAAATCCTAATTTGAGTATAAATGAAGGAGGAATTGCTCCCTTTAATACTAATGATAAATCCACCTATTATTATCAAATATTTAAAAATTTAGCAGAGGAACATGGATTTGATATGGACACTCCATTAAAAGATGCCCCTGAAGAATTTATGGAGGAATTGTTATATGGAAGCAATAGAGTTATAGCCTTTCAATTTAAAAGCCACTACAATGGTATAAGGAATTATAGGGGAAAATTTGAAGGGGTAATTCCCAATCTTGAAAGAAGATATAGGGAGACCAATTCCGATTACATGAGGGATAGAATAGATGAGTATATGGCAGAAAAACCTTGTCCTGCTTGTAAAGGGAGGAGATTAAAAGATGAGGTGTTGGCAGTTAAGATAAATGGTTTAAATATAGCAGAAGTAACGGATCTATCTGTAACCAATGCTATAGATTTTTTTGAAAATTTAAAGCTTAATGAAAAGGAACAATTAATAGGTCATCAGGTACTAAAAGAAATAAGAGAAAGACTAAAGTTTTTAAAGGATGTGGGTCTTGAGTATTTAACCCTATCTAGAAGCGCAGGTACTTTATCAGGAGGAGAATCTCAAAGAATTAGATTAGCTACTCAAATAGGTTCTAGTTTAGTAGGAGTAATATATGTATTAGATGAGCCTAGTATTGGATTACATCAAAGGGACAATGAAAAGCTTTTAAAGACCTTGAGGAATTTAACGGATCTTGGGAACACATTGATAGTAGTGGAACATGACGAAGAGACTATGTATAGTGCCGACCATATAGTGGATATTGGGCCAGGGGCTGGAGTTAAAGGAGGCTATATAGTAGCAGAAGGTACTGTAGAGGAAATAAAGGAAAACCCTAAATCCATTACAGGTCAATACTTATCTGGAATTAAAAGGATAGAAATACCCAAGGAGAGGAAAAAGCCTAATGGCAATTGGGTAGAAATAAAGGGTGCTAGGGAAAATAACTTAAAGAATATAGATGTGAAAATACCACTAGGAGTATTTACCTGTATAACGGGAGTATCAGGTTCAGGTAAGAGTACCTTAGTCAATGAAATACTGTATAAAAGTCTAGCACAGAAATTAAATGGTGCTAAAATTAAACCAGGGAAACATAAGGAGATTAAGGGATTAGAATATTTGGATAAGGTAATAGTAATTGATCAATCCCCCATTGGAAGAACTCCTAGATCCAATCCTGCCACTTACACTGGAGTATTCGACTATATAAGGGATGTATTTGCTATGACACCTGAAGCAAAAATGCGAGGTTATGAAAAAGGCAGATTTAGTTTCAATGTAAAAGGAGGAAGATGTGAGGCTTGTAGGGGAGATGGAATATTAAAAGTAGAGATGCATTTCCTACCAGATGTATATGTTCCTTGTGAAGTATGTGGAGGGAAAAGATATAATAGGGAAACTCTACAGGTTAAATATAAGGGGAAAACTATCTCTGATGTATTGGATATGACTGTAGAAGAAGCATTGGAGTTTTTTGAAAATATCCCTAGAATCAAAAGAAAACTACAAACACTATATGATGTAGGATTAGGATATATAAAATTAGGGCAATCTTCTACAGAACTATCTGGTGGAGAAGCCCAAAGGGTTAAATTGGCTACGGAGTTGAGTAAAAGGAGTACAGGAAAGACCATATATATACTAGATGAACCTACTACAGGTCTTCATATGGCAGATATTCATAAGCTTATCAAAGTATTGGATCGATTAGTAGAAGGAGGCAATACGGTAATAGTAATAGAACACAATTTAGATGTAATAAAAACTGCCGATTATATAATAGATCTAGGACCAGAAGGGGGAGATAAAGGTGGAACTGTAATAGCCACAGGAACACCTGAAGAAATAGCAGGAGTAGACAGATCCTATACGGGACAATTTTTAAAGAAGGTGTTAGAATAATACCTATGGATGGTTATGGATTGAATCCTAATATTTGTTAAAATATTGACATAAACATATAATAGTAATATACTATTATTGTCGAAAAAATAACAACAAGGGGGCTTTTAAATGGCTATAGAAGTTTTTAAAAGTACTACTAAATTAACTGAAGGGATGAGGGTTGAATGTGTAGCTAGGGACCATACCATCCTATTAGATGAACCAAAAGAATTAGGTGGAACTGATACAGGTATGAATCCAGTAGAAGGATTATTGTCTGCATTAGGTGCTTGTAAATGTATAGTAGCTAGATGTTTTGCGAAGGCTCATGGAATAGATTTACAAGACTTTCGTATAGAATTAGAAGGGGATTTAGATCCAGATGGATTCATGGGAAAAAATAAAGATGCAAAAATTGGTTTTTCAGAGATAAGATCTAAAATATATATAAAATCTAGTTCATCAAAAGAAGATATAGAAAAATTTATTGAATTTATCGATAGAACTTGTCCAGTAGCAGATACATTAAAAAATTCACCCAAAATGGTTACAGAATTAAATATCGAAGGATAATAAATCATAAATTTGATATAAAAAACAAGAAGAAAGCCCATAGAATTTTCTATGGGCTTTTATTAATAATTAAGGCAGTTCACATTTCCTCTAGTTTATAATATAATAGAATCTGTTATCAATATATTATTCGAGGTGAAATATGAGCAATATAGTACTATGGATTATAGTTATATTTTCTATTATAGGTGGAATAGACAGGCTATTTAACAACAGATATGGTTTAGGAGAAAAATTTGAAGAGGGATTTAAAAGTATGGGAGGTTTGGCCATATCTATGATAGGGATTATCAGTTTAGCACCAGTGATGTGCCAATTGATTATGCCAGTTTTATCCTCTTTATCTAAACTAACTGGTGCAGACCCTTCAGTATTTACTTCAAGTATATTAGCAGTAGATATGGGAGGTTATGCTACTAGCATTGAGATAGCTAAAAATCAAAATATAGCTCAATTTACTGGACTCATTTTAGCATCTATGATGGGAGCTACTATATCTTTTACTATTCCTATAGCCATAAACATGATTTCCAAGGAGGATTTTCCCTACTTTGCTAAGGGTATATTAGCAGGTATAGTAACTATCCCTATAGGTATGTTAGTTGGTGGAACAGTTATGAAAATAGAATACAAGGATATATTGTTAAATCTAATTCCTGTAATAATTTTATCCATAATAATTACAATTGGGCTTCTAAAATTTGAACAGAAGATGATTCGTATATTTACCATACTAGGCAAGGTCATTGTAATAATAAGTACCATTGGTTTTTTAATAAGTATATTGGACTTTGTATTGGGTATAGAATTAATACCCAATATGATATCTTTTGAAGATGGAATAATAATAGTGGGTAAAATAGCTGTAATATTATCTGGAGCTTATCCTTTACTTAATTTTATCTACAAGATATTCGATAAAAGATTAAGCAAGATATCTGAAAAATTAGGAATAAATGAATTTTCCTGTATGGGACTTATAACATCTTTAGCTAATTCTGTTCCTATGATTGGAATATATGATAAAATGGATGACAAGGGAAAGACTATTAATGCAGCTTTTGCCGTTAGTGGTGCTTTTACTTTTGGAGGCCAGTTAGGCTATATTTCAACGGTATCTAAAGATATGGTTACTCCTTTTATATTAGCTAAATTATCTGCGGGAATATCTAGCATTATCTTAGCTAATCTATTAATTGCTTTAGAAGGATTAGAAGAAAAAGCATTTAAATATTAAATTATTAGGAGGGATTAGTATGGAGGCAAAGGAAAGAATTGATAATTTAAGAAGGTTAATGAAGGACAAAGGAATAACAGCCTATATAATTCCCACATCAGATCCTCATCAGTCAGAGTATCTAGCTGACTATTACAAGACTAGGGTTTGGATTTCTGGTTTTACAGGTTCAGCTGGTACTGTAGTAGTAACTGAAAAGGATGCTATCCTTTGGACAGATGGTAGGTATTTTATACAAGCAGAAAAGGAGTTAAAGGGTAGTGGAATAGAACTGTATAAAATGGGTATACCAGGTTTTCCAACTTATATTGAATGGCTTAAGGACAATCTAAAGGAAGGAGATATTTTAGGATTTGATGGGAAGATATATCCACAAAGTGATGTGGAGAGATTAGAAAAGGAAATTGGAACAAAGGGTATTAAATTAGTAGACGAATATGATCTAGTGGGAGAGCTATGGACTGACAGACCTGAAGCACCAAAGAGCAAAGCATTTGTTCATGATGTAAAATATACTGGTAAAACTACTACGGAAAAAATTGAAGAAGTTAGAAAAGAGATGGATAAGAAGGGAGCTACTCACTTTTTAATAGGAAGCCTAGATGATATAGCTTGGTTATACAATATTAGGGGAAGGGATGTAGCAAACAACCCTGTGATTGTTTCCTATGCATTAGTATCTAAGGATGATGCTTGGCTATTTGTAGATGAGGATAAAGTAGATGATGAAGTGAGGAAACATTTAAAAGAAAATGGAGTAAAAATTGAAGACTATGACAAAGTTAAAGACTATGTAAAAAACATAGAAAAGGGTAGTAAAATATTCTTAGATCCAACAAGAATAAATAGATGGCTCTATAAGGGGATACCTGAACATTGTGAAGTTATTAAAGGTACCAATATAACTACTCAGTTAAAGGCTATTAAAAATGAAGTAGAGATTAAAAATCAAAAAAATGCTTATATTAAAGATGGTGTAGCATTAGTAAAGTTTATGCATTGGCTAGATAAAAATGTAGGTAAAATGCTCATCACCGAGGTATCTGCTTCAGAAAAACTAGAGGAGTTTAGAAGAGAGCAGGAAGGATTTATTGAACCAAGTTTTGACACCATTGCAGCCTATAAGGAAAATGCAGCTATGATGCATTATAAAGCAGAAGAAGGAAAATCTAATTATGAACTAAAGAGGGAAAATATGTTTTTAGTGGATTCTGGAGGTCAATACTATGATGGAACAACGGATATTACTAGAACTATAGTATTAGGGGATATAACAGAAGAAGAGAAAAGAGATTTTACCCTTACATTAAAAGGTCATATAAACTTAATTAATTCCAGATTTCTATATGGTGCAACTGGATCCCATCTGGATGTATTGGCAAGATACCCATTATGGCAAGAAGGATTAGACTACAAATGTGGAACTGGTCATGGAGTTGGATTTTTGCTAAATGTCCATGAAGGCCCTCATAGTATTTCTAATAAACATAATAAAGTATCCTTGGAAAAGGGCATGATAGTAACTATAGAGCCTGGAGTATATAAAGAAGGGAAACATGGAATTAGAATTGAGAATGTAGCCGTTGTGGAGAAAGATATAAATACAGATTCAGGACAATTTATGAAATTTGAAGTATTATCCTACTGCCCTATAGATTTAGATGGAGTAGATGTAGAACTACTAACAGAAGAAGAACGAAAATGGCTAAATGAATATCATAAAGAGGTATATGAAAAATTATCTCCTTATTTAAACGAAGAAGAAAAAGAGTGGTTAAAAGAACAAACTAGAAGTATATAAGATATATTGGGAGATATTTTTATTAGAGATATCTTAAGAGATAAAACAAAGAAGATAATAAATGGGCTGTCAATAAATAGATAGCCCTTATTACTATGAAAGGAAAATTGATTATGAGCGATAATGATTTTGAAGATCTTATTTTGGAAATTATGGAAAATATGGAGGAAGATTTAATTGAATTTATAAAAAGCAAAGAAGAAAATTTATTTAAGCATGTATTAGAAGCACCTTTAACCATGGAGAAAGCAATAGATACACTTACTAAGAAAGAAATGACAACAATACGTAAAGAACTAAATTTAAAAGGTTTAAGTACTTTAAACAAAGATGAACTTTCCAAAAGACTTGTTGAGCTTATGCCTAAAAAAATTGAGGGTGTATTAAATACATTTGATAAGGAAAGATATGATTTAGTAAAGAAAATAATTATGAACAATGGCTATATTAAAGCTACAGATACAGATATAGATATAAGTAAGATATATTATTTAAGGAGTTATGGATTGATATTTAGTGGCTTATTAAATGGTGAAAAAACATTAGCTATGCCAATAGAGTTAATAGAAGCTTTTGAAGACCATGATACTTTAGAATATAGAAAAATAGTTAATAGAAATACTTTATGGATAGAGCTCGTCACAGGTATGTTGTTTTACTATGGATATATGAATATAGAAAAAATGATAGAAAAAATACAAGAATATACTGAAATGGAATGTGATATTTCACAGTTTTTATTAATATTACATGAAGCAATAAATTATCATGGACATATAGAAAAGACTCAATTTGGTTTTAAAAACATATTAATTATAGATGAAAATCGAATTATTGAAGAGCAAAATTTAAGAGCAGATATACCATATTATCCTTTTAAAAAAGAAGAGTTATTGAATGCAGCAAAAGAGGATTTTGTATATAAAACTCCTCAAACTGCGAAATTTTCTCAATATATAAAGTCATTGTACGATATTAATGATGAAGAAATGGATGAAATTTTAAGACTAGTTTATTTTATTATAAACGAAGATTTTACATTTAAAGATATCATTGAAGAAATGCAAACTATATTTGAAATAGATACTATAGAGGATTTACAAATTATGGGACAAATGCTTATGGATATTAATAATAATACTAGAATGTGGATATTAAAAGGATTTACTCCTGAAGAAATATTAAATTATAATAATAATTCAAAAGTTGATAACACTAATATAATAGATATTAAGACAAAGAAAAAAATTGGTCCAAATGACCTTTGCCCTTGTGGAAGTGGGAAAAAATATAAAAAGTGCTGTGGTAAGAAATAAGCTGAGAATCATTCCTCAGCTTATTATTTTTTAATTTTATAAATGTAATTGCTTAGCTTCTCTAAAATCTTTAAATTTCAACATTTCTTTAATTTTTTCTACGCTATCTTCATTCTCAGAAGATAAATCTTCTTTTCTTTCTATTTTCATGAGTATCCTATCTAGTTCAATATAGTCCATCCCCAAAGCAAATTCATCGGTAATCCCAGGGGCTATATCTGGGCTAGGTTTTTTGTCTATTATCTTTTGAGGTATATTCAACTTTTCTGCTAGTTCAAATACCTCAGTTTTATATAGATGACGGATAGGCTCAATGTCACACATTTCATCTCCCCATTTGGTATAGAAACCTGTAATGTATTCTGTCTTGTTGGTACAGCCAGCTACTGCATAGTTCCTTTTTTCCCCTTCAAAATATAACACAGTAGACCTTATCCTTGGCTTAGTACGATAATAAGCCAAGGCTTCAAGGAATTTTTCATCTCCTTGGGTGGTTAAATCCTGGATAAATGGATTTTCCTCCCTTTTCCATATGTTTTTTGAATATATTTTTTGAACTGCTTTGGGAAAAGGAAAAGCAGGGGGTTTTAAAGAATATACTCCTAGTTTTCGTAATATTCCAGTTATATCTATAATTTCATATTTAATTCCTAAATAATCACATACCAGTTTAGCATCATCTACTGTATGGGAATCTGTATCCCTTTCAGGAAGTATTAGGCCATATACCCTATCCCTACCTAGGGAGTCTACTAAAAGTTTTCCTACTACAGCAGAATCAATTCCTCCACTAATGCCAAGGATAGCTCCTTTAAACATATACTTATCAATATTGATCTTTATGAATTCCTTTATTTCTTCCATATTGGACTACACTCCTAAAACTATATTCTATCTTCTAATATACTAATTATTTCCTCCTGGGTTGGTATATAGCCTTCTACTAGTATTTCACCATCTACCATCAATGTAGGAGGATTAGATACATTATAATCTGGGAATAGATTATGATTTCCAATAATTTGAAACCTACGGTTTGATCCCAGTTTTCTTAAGGCGGCATCTACTACCACGGCTAATTTACTATATCCTCAACCTATTTCTTCAAATATTTTTATATCCATAGCGATTCTCCTCTCATAAGTACATTTAAGTATATATTACCCTTATTGAATGTGGCTTAAGCTATAAGCAATATTTTTAATAGATAGATAGTGTAAAAAGAAGGAAATGTAGATTAAGCATAGAATATATAATATTAAGAACAAAAAGACCTAAAGGAGATGGAATAATGAATTTTAAAGTGAATAAAAGAATAAATTTAATCCTGTGCATACTTATATTAAATTTAATTCTTACATCCTGTGGAAGCAAGGGACGGAGCAATTGGTTAAAAGAGCACCATGGAAAATTAAATATAGAAGATATCAACGATTTCTTTGGACTAGAGATATTGGATGATGAATTGGAAGGAAAGAACATTATTTTATCAGGGGAAATCCATGGAGTAGCAGCAAATCAAAAGCTAGAAGGGAAACTAATTAGATATATAAAGGGAAAAACCAATTTTAAATATTTGCTAGAAGAAATGTCCTATAGTGGTGCTTATTTTATTAACAAATATTTAGAAACAGGGGATATTGAAATATTAAAAGACGTTTTTAATGCTTGGCAAGGAACATATGCATATACTGAGGAGAAATTTAAATTGTATGAAGAGCTTTATGAATACAATCAAAGTTTACCAGAAGAAGATAGAATTATTTTAGTTGGTGTGGATATAGAGCATCAACCTAAAATTAGTTTTGATTATATAAAGGATATACTGCCTGAAGAAGAACCACCAGAAGAAATAGAGATGATCATCAATGACCTAAAACATAAAAACAGCGTTTATTATGAGGATATTTTAGATAGCCTTAATAATGATAGAGAGATATATATGGACTATTTAGGAGATGACTATATAGGATTTAGTTTAGTAGTAGAAAATATGAAAAACATGAGGATAGCCTATGATGCTCGTGATGAAAATTGGAATCAAGTAAGAGATGAGATGATGTACAATAATTTTAAAATATTAGATGATAATTTAGATGATGGTATATACTTTGGGCAATGGGGAATGCAGCACATATTCCAAGGGGAATTTGATGATGTGGATTGGTTTGCCTCAAGGATAAACGATACTGAAAAATATAAGGAGAAGATACTTTCTATTAATTTTTGGTATGATGATTGTAAACAAATGGACCCAAGTGGAGTAGAACATGATCTATCTTTTGGAGACGAGATGATAAAACACCATAATAGCATAGGCGGGGATGTGAATTTATATAAACTAGTAGGCAAAGGCTCCCCCTATAATAATGAAAATTTAAACATGGTAGAAGGTAAAAAAGTAGTAGATATATTTCAATATATTATAGTAATCAGTGGAAGTGAAGCATCAACCATATTAGAATTATAGTGGTTTTTTCTTTCTACTCTTGAAACCTATGTTCTAATTATATATAATAGAGTTGATATAATATTTGAAAAGCTTGGTGAGAAATATGCAATGGGAACCTAAAAATTACAAGATGGAAGTGAGTACATTATGGAGTTTTCCTGAGAGAGGAAATTGGGCTACACACAATGGTGAATATAGGGGGAATTGGTCACCATATGTACCTAGAAATATTATAAGCAGATACTCAAAAAAAGATGATATAGTTTTAGATCAATTTATGGGAAGCGGAACTACATTAATTGAAACAAAATTACTAGAGAGAAGAGGTATTGGAGTTGAAATCAACCCAAATGCTATTAAAATAGCAAAAAAGAATTTAGATTTTGACAAAAATAGAGAATATGAACCTAGGATTTATAATGGAGATGCAAGAAAACTAAACTTCATACCTAATAATAGTATTGATTTAATTTGTACACATCCCCCTTATGCAAATATAATCAGATATAGCAATGGCATAAGAGGAGATTTATCAAATTATGATATCGATGAATTTATAATTCAAATGGGATTCGTTGCCAAGGAGTCTTTTAGGGTATTAAAAGATGATAAGTATTGTGCAATATTAATAGGAGATATAAGAAAATCAAAACATATAATTCCTCTTGGATTTAAAACTATGGAAAAATATCTAGAAACGGGGTTTACATTAAAAGAAATAGTTATTAAAGAACAACATAATTGCAAAAGTACAAATTTTTGGTATAAAAAGAGCATTCAATACAATTTTCTTTTAATAGCTCATGAATATTTATTTATATTTAAGAAACCAAAAATATAATATTTTATTAATTGGGAGAGGATTTAATTGAAAAAAAATGATCTAGTAATGCCAGTTGTTAAGTGGGTAGGAGGAAAGAGGCAACTTCTACCTGAAATAGAAAAATACATACCTTCTTATTATTCAACATATTATGAGCCTTTTGTTGGAGGAGGAGCGGTTTTGTTTCATCTCCAACCTAGAAAAGCTGTTATTAATGATATTAATGAAGAATTAATGAATCTATATCAAGTAATAAAAGATGATGTAGATGAACTGATAGAAGATTTAAAAAAACACAAGAATGAGGAAGAGTATTATTATAAAATTCGTGAATTGGATAGGGATATAAAAAAATATAAAAGTTTAAGCCCCATTGAAAGAGCATCAAGGATACACTACTTAAATAAAACTTGTTATAATGGGCTATTTAGAGTTAATTCTCAAGGTCAATTTAATTCTCCATTTGGTAGATATAAGAATCCAAACATTGTAAATGAAGAGACATTAAGGGCAGTAAGCAAATACTTTAATAGTGCTGATATTACTTTTAAATGTTGTGATTTTGAAGAAGCAGTTAAGGGAGCTGAAAAATATAGTTTTGTTTATTTTGATCCGCCCTACGATCCAATAAGTGATACAAGTAGTTTTACAGGTTACGATAAAGGCGGCTTTGATAGAGAAGAACAAAAAAGGCTTAAAAGATTATGTGATAAATTGAATGAAGAGGGAATTAAGTTTTTACTTTCTAATTCAAAAACTGAATTTATTTTGGAACTTTATAAAGACTATAAAATAAAAATAGTGCAAGCTAATAGATTTATTAATTCTAAAGGGAACAAACGAGGAGCAGTTGACGAAGTATTGGTGATGAATTATGAATAAAACAAAAAATGATTTAGCTTGGGAAAAACTTTTTGATAAATATAATAT